>JAKQFZ010000209.1 GCA_029558215.1 Candidatus Omnitrophota bacterium | reverse complement strand
GTAAAGGCCGTGGTTGTCGATTATCAGGGGAACACAATGGACTCGTATCTTCAGTACACTGACGGTGATCTGAGGCAGATCGCTCTCTTCGAAAACGTTTGCAGCAGCCTGAGCCTTTCGATTTCAGGGACTGTCTTTGAGGATTCACAGGCCGACGGCTACCCATTCTCCGCTGGCACCGATCTACCAAAAGAAGGAGTTCGCGTAAGACTGTACAGAGAAATCGACGGCAATGGCATTCTTAGCGGCGGCGATTCTTTTCTTGGAGAAACTACCACCGATAGCAGTGGACTGTACACATTCGGTTTTCTGCCACCTTATAGATACTACGTTGTAGTCAACTCGAGAGATGTCTCTCCTTCGGGAATAAACTCTGGCTTCGCTGGAGATGTCGTCTGGGCCGAACAGACCTACAAGCGTGAGTTTTTCGACGGTGTCTATCTCGATTTGCAGGCCTTCGGCGGTATAGATCCAGAGGCATCTGATGCTTTTTCGATTAGCTCCACGGCTGTTGATGACAGCAACTTTGAGCATCTCTCCATTGTAGATATTATGGGAGCGACTGAAACTGTGTATGAAATCGACCACGGCTTTTCCTTCAACGTTGTCGTGAACAGCGGGGATACAGGAGTGAATGATCCAGGAACAGAGGGAAACCAGGGAAGCCTCAGGCAGTTTGTGCTGAATTCTAACGCGATTGCGGGAGAAAACGCGGTAAGGTTCGTATTGATGACCTCGCAAAACTCCTTCTCAGGTGAGAGTTCCTGGTGGACATTAAGACTGCTTTCGGTTCTTCCGGAGATTGTTGACACCAATACTATTATAGATGGCACTGTGTTCAGTATTGCTGGCGAAACCATTGATACTAACCTTTCCACATTTGGAGGCGGAGTGGCTGGAACAGACGGTATCGCTGTACCGGCAGTTGCAGGCACTGAAGTTGAAATCGACTGCAACGACTTGGCATATTGCTTCAAGACGTTGGTGACAGGTTCCGGTTTCGTGCTTAGAGAGGTCTCCTTCTTCAACGGTGGAGGCGTTCTGGGAGACCAATCGGCTCCAGTAATTATCGCAGGTCCTGACACGGATCTGAGTGGACTCGTGATTGGTTCCAGAGCAGACGGGGCGAGACCTCTGGATGATTTCCTGAACAAGCGGTTTGGCATTGTATTTGGAAGCAACGGGAATCTCTCGAATTCGTACATCGCACACAATGGGTCGGGTCTCCTGT
>JAKQFZ010000203.1 GCA_029558215.1 Candidatus Omnitrophota bacterium | reverse complement strand
GGACTCACGCTTCGATACAATATGTTCAACTATGAATCGGACACAAGTCTTGGAGATGATCTCAAGTTCGAGTCCGGTGAACCCTCTGCAAACGCGGGTGTGATTTGGCGGATCAACCCGAAACTGCGTCTCGGTGCCGTGTACAAGAGTCAGCAGCGGTTGCGCAGTGACTATGGGGGAAACGATATTGATACGTATCTTCCTGACACACTCGGTTGCGGTATTGCCTATCTTCCCAACAAAAGATGGCGCGCTGTGCTGGACGTTGACCATATCTGGTGGTCGAAATTTGAACCCAATCCCAATGACGCCTTTGTCAAAGATGATGTATGGCGTTATCATACCGGCCTTGAATGGTATGCCGGTCGCTTTCGCGGCACCGGCATTTTTCTCAGAGGAGGGTACTTTTACGAACAGCCGAACTCTTACCGCTATACGGCCTCGCCTGGTGACCCAAAGTACAACCGACTTTTGGAGGAACTCTCTTCCGAGCGGGACGCGGTGAACCATTACACATTTGGGTTTGGCCTGGCTCGTTCGCAGTACCAACTGGATTTCGGCATGGACTATGGTGACGACACGACAGTTGATTTTATCACTTCGGTGGTTGTGTACTTCTGATGGAAGAAACTGGTTTCATACAAGCGTTTGTCAGTGATCCGTCCGGGCATTGGATGGAGTTCACCCAAAGATACGGAGGCGTCATCAAGGGGCAAGTGTTCCACCTTGGATTCAGAGGACAGGACGCTGAAGATGCACTTCAGGAAGTTTTCTATGAGCTATTCAAGCGGGATCTGGCTCGCATCCGTCAATGGAATCCACAGAGGGGCGCATTCATGACGTTTCTCAGGGTTGTCGTTTCTCGAATCCTGGTGGATTTGCACCGCAGTCCGAAGTTTCGCAGGGATGCTCAACTGGACGAGAACAGCCCGGAATTGAGTTGCCCTTCTGAGGGGAACAAAGAAGCGGATGCCAGAGAATGCGCAGCCGAGGAAGAAATCTTTGGCCTCATCCAACAACACTTGAGGCAGCTTGTGCAGTCGGGCAGTGCCGATGCCGTGGACATGCTGATATTTCACTGCCGTTACTTTGAACTCCCAGGAGCTGTGACGGCACGGTTGACAGGACTGTCTGAGAATGCAGTGAATCTCCGTTTCCATCGTTTGAAGCAGGAGATACAGAAATTCCTTCATCTCAAAGGGCTTCAGATTATTTGAAAGAAAGGTATCCGCAGTCTCGTATTGTTTTAATGAAAGGGCATAAAGGGACAGAGAACGGTGGCAGATATGGACATTGAGAAGATCATCAGGACACTGAGCCGAAACCAAACGCCTTTTCTGGGAGAGGAGTTGCCAGACGATCTGCTCCAAGGATTTGTTGAAGGGACTTTGACGGAAGAGGAACGCAGACGTTGCGTTGATCTGCTTTCGAGGCACCCTGAGGAACTTGCTGTCCTCGCCGTTCTCGCTCAAGAGCAAGACGTTTCGGGTGAGGCAGCCATTTTGAGTGCGGAAGAGGTGGCAAGCCTCTGGAAGAGCATTCCCGTCTGCACGATCCATTGTGGTGTTGCGCGGGAGGGGTTCAAACTTCTCGAATCTGAAAGATCTGGTTTTCATGGGACGGGTGAGCTCCTTTCTCCTCCAAAGTGCATCTCAGGAAAACTCGGGCTTCCCCTGGTCTGGCCTGCAGACCGTGCCGAGTTCGACGTTTCCTTTGGGGACAGTGTCGTTTCGGTCACATTCGGTTTGGTGTCGGGGTCTATCGAAGGCACAGTTTTGGTTCAACGTCCCCCAGAACCCGAGCTGAAGTTCGAATTTGATGTCTATGAGAACGAGACATTTCTGTCCTCGGAGCAGGTCATTCCCGGCCGGTCCTATCGTTTTGAGGGGATGAGGAGCGATGCTCCCTGTTTTCTGCATTTCCGAGGTGGAGTGAAAGGCGAGATAGCACTGCATTTTGAGCAGGTCACCTTTGACATGAACGACCTTCTGGCTCTGGCCACGAACCTGGTTTCAGAAGGTAGATTTGCTGACGCGATCGGCATTTTCAAAGAGAGGGCTCACGTTGGGAAGGACAAGGATGTATTTGAGCGTCTCCTTGATGTGCTTGCAGGTGGAACGTCCATCCTGGGTGAGTTGGTTCCAGTGACTGCTGGATCCTCTCTTCGCAGTGGCTCCCCTTCTGAAGCGACCAGTGACAGCACCCGAGTCCTGACAGAGGAACTGCTGGGGCGCTGGTCATCTCAACTGCCGTTGATCTCAAGGAGTGTGGAAGAGTGTCGCGAGATTCTCAACGTCCTCAGGCAGGCAAAGAAGGACAGGGCGCTTGATGGGAGGGTTGATCTGGTGTGCAGAGTGCTTGAAGTGTGGTCACGAGTGGATGAGAAAGAAAGAGAAGTGGAAGACGTATTGTTTGCGATGGCGGCTGAGTTGAAGGCAATTGTTGATGAACAGGGCGATACGTCATGCACGGCTGAACAGGAAGGTGAGGGTATCTCAAATGGCGAAATTTGAAGTGGGTGAAAATGTTGCCGGCTTTCTTATCGAGTCTGAGATCGGGCGAGGGGGTATGGGTGTCGTCTACAAGGCGCGTCAGATATCTCTGCAAAGAACCGTTGCCATCAAGAGAATTCCGGAGAGCTGTTCTGCCGATGCGGATTCACTTGGACGATTCAAGAGAGAAGCGCTGGCGACGGCGCGCCTGAATCATCCGGGAATCGTCCAGATATACGACTACTGCGATGTGGATGGAGAATCGTTCTATGTCATGGAATATCTGGAACCCAAGGAATGGACATCACTGCAGAAGATTCTCGACGAGGAGATTCTCCTTGAATCGAATCGGGCGCTGATGCTATGCAGAGGAATCCTCTCGGGACTCAAAGTGGCGCACGAGGCCGGTCTTGTTCATCGGGACATAAAGCCTGCCAACATCATGGTAAACAAATCCGGAGAGGTCAGGATTCTTGACTTCGGGATCGCGATTTGCGCCGAGATGACGCGGCTCACGATGGATCAATGCACTCCTTCCGGGACCCTGAACTACATGTCGCCGGAGCAGGGTGCCGGGGGCGACATTGATGGGCGCACGGACATCTACGCACTTGGCACGATGCTCTATCAGATGCTTGCGGGTGTACTTCCTTTCCGGGCGCAGGATCCGATGGCACTGCTTCGCATGCGGTCAGATACTGATGCAGCGCCACTGAGAAAGGCAAATCCGGATGTTTCGGAAGATGTCGAGAGTATTGTCATGAAGGCATTGGCGCGCGATCCAGCTCAGAGGTATGCGACCGCTCAGGAGATGGCGGACGATATTGAACTGTTTCTGAAGAAGCAGCCTTTTATGGTATCTGACGTCACGCGGGACGAACCGAAGTCACAAGAGTGTGATGAAGATGCTGAGGTATTCATCCTGGAGATCAACGTTGAGGAATCCCGGTTGCGTGTCGGCTATGGGACTCAGGGTAAAGAGATTCCCACAGTAAGCCGCTATGACCATGCCCAGGTAACTGAGAAGGAAATGGCCGAATGGAGTGCAAAGTGTTTCTCGATCATCTATGAGGCAAACAAGACTTCATCCCCCAATCCGAAGTATCTTGCTGAGTTGAAGAGCCTGAGCCAGAGCATGTACGAGAGGCTGTTGCCTCTGTCGGTAAAGACTGCTCTGCAAGCCACCAGCGCCAAGCAGATGCTTCTGAGGCTGGATGACAAGGCGATACAGATTCCATGGGAACTGCTCTGGGACGGCAAGGAGTTTCTCTGTCTGCGTTTTCGTTGTGGCCGGATGGTCAGCACCTTCAAAGCAGTCTTCGATCAACCTGCCCGGACGGTTGGTGATACAACGCGCTTTCTCATTCTGAGCAATCCCAAAGGCGATCTCAAGGCGTCAACAGAGGAATGCCGTATTCTCAAGGATCAGATCGCGGGTTTCTCTCACGTGAATGTTCGTGTTCGAAATGCGCGCATCTCAGTGAACCAGACTCGTGAAGACATCCGCGACGCAGACATTGTACATTACAGCGGACATGCGCGGTACGATACTCTGAATCCAGAAGGCTCTGGATGGCTGCTCAATGATGGTGTCTTTGGTGCCACAAACGTACGTCAGTTGCAGGGTGGCCATTCGACGCTCCCGATCCTTGTTTTTGCCAACGCGTGCCGGTCTGCAACGTTCGATGCGAACGACACCAAGAGCGCTCCAGGCAGAGTCTTCAGTCTGGCCAACGCATTCCTGCTCGCAGGTGTTCAGAATTACATTGGCACTTTTTCTGAGGTCTTGGACGCTCGTGCGGCTGAGTTCGCTCTCGTTTTCTACAGGCAGGCGCTTCGCAGGAAGAGTCTCGGCGAAGCCTTGAGGCTGGCTCGCGAACACATCATCAAGGAGTACGGTGAGAGTTGTCTCATCTGGGCAACCTATCTTATGTATGGTCATCCAGACCGCTGTTTGTTTGCTGCGCATCAGGAAGACTCGCCTGCTTGTTCCGAGCCTCTGGAACAGGTACGTTCCACCACTCCGGCCGTGAAGGCCGCGGCAAGCGGCAGTGGCTTCAGGAAGTCATGGCTTGCTGTTGCTGCCAGTGTCGTTGTCGTAGTGTGTCTTGGGTCCTATCTGTTCACCAACTCTCACAACTCAGGAGACCCCCGTTCGGCATCAGAGATATTGCAGCAGGGCTATGGAGCGGTTCTTGCCGGAGACTATCTTTCAGCGATGGCCTGTTTCGACAGTATTGCCCTCAGAAAGCACAGCCTTGTCGGAAAGACGGGTCTCGCCTACGTCGCACTCAAGCAGGAACGCTTTGACGATGCCACGAAACTGTCTGATGAGGTACTGGAGGTGGATCCCAAGGCTTCGTTTGCCCTGACCATCAAGGGCGCGGTACTACTTCGCCAGAACCAACCGCAGACTGCCAAGCCGCTTCTTGAGGCGGGATCTTCGGGTTCTTTGGGCTTTAGTTGGCAGCGTGCCTTTGCGTTGTCGCTGCTTGCTCAGGTATTGGCTCAGGAATCAGATGAACCTGGGGCGATCGCGAAGGCAGAAGAAGCAGTCCAAGCAGCGCCCGAGTTTCCTGATGCTCTCAAAACACTGGCGGATCTCTATGTCAAAGCGGGTCGGAATGCTGATGCCCTGCGCCTCTATGAGAAAGTGAGCGCAAGCAGTCCAAACGATCGATGGATTTCCTTCAGAACCTATGAACTGAAACGACGTGAGAAGATGGAGCAGGAGAAACTCTCTCAGGAGCGAGTCAACTTCCTTCTTCAGGAACTCTCCAAAGACACGCCACTTAGAAATGTGGAAGAAGGAGACCGATGGACTTCCAGGGTTGTTGGCATGACGATTGTTCCCCCTGAAATACATGGTTCTGAGGTCTCTCAGCAGGGAGAGGATGAATACCTTGTTTACTGTCTGTCCGATCTCTTGGCAAAGTCCGGCCGTTTCCGCGTTGTTGATCGCTCACTCCTGGATTCCGTACTCATGGAACTCAACTTGAGCAATGACGGTTTGGCGAATGCACAGAATGCGGTTCGAGTGGGTGAGTTGCTGTCCGCAAGGTATGTCATCGCGGGAACTCTGTTCTATCTTCCCGGGGGAATCATCAAAGGAAAGTTTCGCGTCATTGATACGGAGACCAGTGAGATCGTCGCCTATCCATCTGCGGAGTCCGATAGCGGATTTGACTCATTGATTGATTCTCTTGGATCTGTTCTCCTTGAGAGCATTGTTTCCAGAAATCCCATTCAGGGCAAGGTTGTTCCATCCGAGGGATCTTCTACTGAGCTGAAAGTTAATGTCGGACGGGCCCATGGAGTCAAAGAAGGAATGGTCGTTGAGATACTCCATGCGGACACAAGCGAACGGCTCTCAGAAGGACGCGTGGTGAGTGTTGATGACAAGACTGCGCAAATCCGCGTGGAGTCAGGCACTGATGGGATTGCGGTTGGAAGCCGGATAAGGGAGAGTCAAGCCTCGGAGTCCTGAGCCCTTGTTCCAGATTCGTAGAAGGCCGAAGTGTTGAGTAGAGATATGCACTGCACAAAAATGTACAGAGCGAGTATGAAGAGGAACTCTCTGATCCTTGTACTTCTCGTTCTCTGTTGTCTCGTCAGTTGTGCGCGTAAGGATGGCTACTATCGTATTGAGAAGCCTCGCATTTTCCGGGGTGAATGGTTTGACTACTACAACAGAGCGCTCTGGCTGATTCAAGAGGGGAAGCATCAGCAGGCGGAGGGGGATCTTCGATCTGCTATTGCTGATCTGGATAGAGACACTTGGGAAGAGCGCACCTATGGCGTTCATTTCATCGAATACTTTGCACATCGGGAGTTGGGAATCCTGCTGTTCAATCAAGGAAGGCTGGACGAATCTCTCGTTGAGTTGGAGACGTCCTTGAAACAGGCTGATTCCGGCAGGACAAAATTCTATCTCAACAGGGTGCACCGAGAACTTATCTCCTCGAAAGGACTCGACGCAACAGAGCCTTCGATCACTTTGGAGACTCCAGACGACAACTCTACGGTTCCGGACTATTCGGTCGTGTTGAAAGGTTCAGCTGCGGACGACACACTCGTGTTTGCAGTACGCATCAACGGAGAGCCGGTGTTTATCGAACTTGCGGAGCCGACCGTGGATTTTGAGAGGGTGGTTCCCTTACAGTCCGGTTCGAACGAAATAGAGTTGGAAGTGGAAGACATCGTCGGAAGAAAGACAAAGAGGACACTGCGAGTCGGAGCTGACCGAGAGCCACCTCTGCTGCTGGTACATCAGACGATGTCTTCCACTTCCAACTCTATTTCGTTCGAACCGGACTGTA
>JAKQFZ010000183.1 GCA_029558215.1 Candidatus Omnitrophota bacterium | reverse complement strand
ACAGGAGCCTTCGAGAATCCTCACGGACTCATTTAAGACAGGAGAACTGGGGGCGTTAATCGAACTTCGGGATTCGATCATCCCCGCCTATCAGGATGAGTTGGATACCATGGTCTATACTCTTGTGGAACAGGTCAACCGACTCCACAGCGGGGGATCTGGACTGAAGGCATTTCAGTCGTTGCGGTCGGCTGTGGCGGTGAGTGCGTCCACTGAGCCTCTGGTCAATGCTGGACTTGCCTTTTCAGCGCAGGCAGGAACCTTTACGATCGAAATAGTGGATTCCGACCGCAATGTTGTGGAATCCTATGACATTACCGTTGATCCTACCGTGGATACGCTGGCCGACATTGCGGCACGAATTGACGCCGCCGATGGAACCGTCGCAGGAGGCAGCCTGCAGGCATCGGTCACGGCGGATAACAGACTGCAGATATGGACACTGGGCGGACAGGGCTTTCAATTCCATGGAGACGACAGCGGTGTGCTCGCTGCGCTCGGCGTCAATACGCTGTTTACGGGTTCCACAGCCGAGGATATCGGCATTAACTCGATCATTGATCAGGATTCCGACTATCTGGCCACATCTGAGACTGGAGCGGTCGGGGATAACGGAATCATCCTGAAGATCGCTCAGCTCCGAGATGAAAGGCTCATGAATGGTGGCACACAGACGATCACCGAGTTCTATCGTGCCACGGTCGGTCAAATCGGTATTGAGGGACGGCGGGCGGAACAAATGCGCAACAGCTCAGACTTGTTGTTGACAGCGCTCAAAGACCAACGCTCCAGCGTTTCCGGAGTTTCGATTGATGAGGAGCTGATCAACCTGGTACAGGCGCAGCAGGCGTTTGCCGCCGCGGCACGCGTGGTCACCATGGTGGACGAGATGCTTGATTTGGTCACATCCCGTCTGGGAACCGGAGGACGTTAGCCACGGATGGTCTATCGTCTTCGCAGATAAAAATGAGGATTCGATAATGGTTGCTCGAGTTTCCAATCTGATGCTCGCGGAACGGATGCTGCGAAACATCCAGAGAGATCTTGCCGATCTGGCCAAGACACATGAGCAGTTCTCTTCAGGCAGATTGTTCTCAAAGCCTTCCGAGAATCCATTTGGTTTCATGACATCTCTTCGGGTTCGGGAACTGCTGACATCACAGCATCGCTATGCATCCACCGTTGAGGGGGCAATTTCCAATCTGGAATTCTCCGAGACGCTGCTTGGTTCAGTCAATGGCATCATCCAACGTTCGCAGGAGATGGCCATCCTGGCATCCAATTCCCCGATGTCAGACACCGCGGCCAGTTCCCTGGGCGAAGAACTCCGACAGTTGTTTGAGGAGGTCTTCTCAACCGCCAACAGTCAGAATGCAGGGCGCTATGTCTTCGCAGGAACTCGCACGGACAGAAAGCCTTTTGAGAGAGGGGTAGACGAACTCGGTCAGGCATACGTAGTCTATCGGGGCAACACGGATGAACATCGCGTTGAAGTGGATCAGGGGATTCTCGTCACAGACAACATGAACGGCCTCGAGGCCTTCTTCGCCAAGATCGGAACCATTCGGGCGGGTGTCCCTGTCAGCGATCCCACCACAACACTCCTGACGTCAGTGCCCAATGTTCCGCCGCCTTCGAACGGAGATTTCTCAGGAACCTTTAAGGTCAATGGAACCACAATCACCGTCACGGCAACCGACACACTGGAAACACTGCGAGACAAGATCAACCAGGCCAATGCGGACGTGGTCGCGTCGGTGGATTCCCTGAACCGTCTCGTTTTGCAGTCCAACCGCACCACACAGGTGCGCCTGGAAGAGGGCACCAGCAATGTGCTGCAGGCATTGGGAATGCTCCCGACAATCCAAGGCACCCTGATCGGAGCAGGTCTGAGTGACACAACCACTCTGGCAGCGATGGGTCTGACCGGCATGGAAGCCATGCGAATTGAGTTGGGTGACGAGACACTTGATCTGGACTTGTCTTCCGCAAACACACTGGGTGACGTCTTGACTCTCATCAACACGAGCGGCCTTGGTGTCAACGCCTATATCAATGCCAACCAGACAGGGATCAACATTACCTCACTGGACTCAAACAAAGATATTGAGATCTCCGATACAAGGCGGGTTTTCGGCAACTCATTTGGCATCGGCATTGACAATTCGATGCCTCTGTTCGCACTCGGCATCACGCCTGGAGTCATCGAGATTCAGAACGATGGCCTGATCTTTCAGGTGGACATGACCTCGGCCAACACGATTGGGGACGTGTTGCACATGATCAACACTGCACCCAACAATGGTGGAGTGGAGGCGGTCATCAACGCCAACGGAACCGGCATTGACATCCTCTCCCCCTATCATTCTGCTTCGCTGGAAGTGCGCGAAGTGGGGGGAGGTACCATGGCATTTGACCTGGGCATTCTTGATATTCAGAACAAGAGTTCCGCGAGCGATTTGGGAGTTGTTGGTGAGTCGCTACTGGATCAGACTAAGCCCGAGAGTGTCTTTCAGAGCATGCTGGAACTGGAGGAGATGATCCGAGCGGGCAATCAGGAAAGTCAGCTGATGTCCAAGCACTCGGAATTGCAGCGGGAGCTGGATGCCCTTCTGGCTTTGCGGGCAAAAGGGGGAACTCGGGTCTCGAACATGAGAAATCTGCTCAGCAACTTCCAGGATCGGGAAGTCTTCCTGACGGAGATGCTTTCCAACAACGAGGATGCCGATCTAGCTGAAGTGATCGTTCGACTCCAGACGCAACAAACATCCATCAACGCAGCCATGCAAAGCGGCGCCAACTTGCTGCAGAATTCCCTTCTCAATTTCCTGAGATAGCATCGGCACCTCACTGCAAACGCAACGAGGAATCATGCCTCTTCTTGCTGTTCCTCTCCGTATGACGCCAAGACACCTACCCAGATTTCTCGTACATCAAGTTCGGATTTCGCCTCGCCATGACTCCGTAGGCGGCCATCTGTCCAGTCAGCTGATTGTTCCTTCCATTTATCCACAGATAGCACAGATAAACACAGATTATTTTCTATCTTATCTTCTATTCCATCTGCATTCATCTGTGTCATCGGCGGATTTCCCGTCCCTTCTTCCACAGATAGCACAGATAAACACAGATTATTTTCTATCTTATCTTCTATTCCATCTGCATTCATCTGTGTCATCGGCGGATTTCCCGTCCCTTCTTCCACAGATAGCACAGATAAACACAGATTATTTTCTATCTTCTCTTCTATTCCATCTGCATTCATCTGTGTCATCTGTGGATTCTCCCCTCCCTTCTTCCTCAGATGGCACAGATGGACACAGATTGTTGTAGACAAATCGCTTGTACTGCAATCGCTCACTCCCAAAATTGAGCAGAAGCGCCTTCTTCAAACCAGAGGCTTTGAGGTAGTTCAGAACCTGTGATTCCTCCGTACCCGAAAGCTGTTTGAGTGCCTTCAGTTCTATGATCATGGATCCAAAGCAGACGAAATCTGCTCTGTAGAAGGTGTTCAACCTTTCGCCCCGATAGAACACGGGCAGTTCCTTCTCCCGCTCAAACGCGATCCCGCGTGCCTGAAGCTCCTTCTCCAAAGCTTCTTGATATACCGCTTCGAGGAAGCCGCACCCCAATTCACGATGCACTGCCATTGAAGCACCAATCACGGCATACGTTTCCGGATCTCTTTGACTGCCCTTATCTGCGTTCATCTGTGTCATCTGCGGATTCTCCAACTTCAGAAAGTGTATCAGTACGTATTCCTTCTCCGGCTTGGAGATGAGAGGATCAACAAGAGATTACGACGGAATCAGGAAACAGATCAACCAACTCTAAGAAGTCGTCTCAGCCTCGCAAGATAGTTTGTCCCAAGAATGTCCCAAGTGTGACAAAAGGGTGACACGATAAAGGGGAAGGTGCTACGCCTTTGACGTAACCCCTTGATTTTGCTGGAGCCGATGGTCGGGATTGAACCGACGACCTGCGGTTTACGAAACCGCCGCTCTGCCAGCTGAGCTACATCGGCACTCTGAAGTCCAAGCGGGAGAATACCCATGTCCACTTGGTTTTGTCAAGACCGAGATTGCAGACGTCGCCAGAGTCCAGATCCGAGCAGCACAACCAGACACAGCCATCCGAACCAGTCTCCAAAACGCCGATAGACTGAGCCCAACTGAGGCACCATAACGGTTCGACAGTCCACCCATGGTTCGTTCATCGGCGAAACCGGCTCCATCACCTCACCGGAGGCGGCAACGTAAGCGGAAATTCCCGTATTGGCAACACGCACCATCGGCATTCTGTTTTCGACGCATCGGAAGACCGACGCCAGGAAATGCTGCTGCGGTTGCTTGTCTCCACCATACCAGGCGTCATTGGAGATGTTGACGATCAGGCCGCTCCCCCCTGTCTTATGGCTTCGAGTCAGTTGCGGATAGATGATCTCGTAGCAGATCTGGGGAACAATGCTCACACCCGCAACAGACCATACCGGCGCTTCAGTCCCTGGCTGATAGTTGAGATGACCGGCAGCGTTGGGAAAAACCCGCTTAAGGAAAGGAAGCTGCCGGACAAACGGAACGTACTCTCCAAAGGGCACGAGTCTTCGTTTGATGTACTCTCCAAGGATCTCCGCTTGTGGTGACAGCAGGAGTGCGGTGCGGTGCAGCGTCCAACCGTGATCATTCCTTTTTACGTGGACATTGTCGAAGACGATGGGGCAAGCGATTTCCCGTGCGATGCGGCGATACATTTCACACAAATCAGGGTTATCATTGGTCTGATAGCCGACGGATCCTGCCGCCTCTGCAAAGACCAGCAGGTCAGCGCTGACGTCCTTGACTGCACGATGCGCCAATGAGTAAAGCGATTCGTTGACATGTCGTTCTGCATCCACGTCGTCTGAGGTGACCTTGAATGGAGAGTTTGGCTGAACGACAGCGACCTGGATCGGAGTCCCTTGTATCTGCACTTGCTGAACCTGAGCCATGCGCAGCTGACCATAGAGTCCCCACAAGGCAATCGCTACCAGACAGGCAACCGCAAAGCGAACTGCATTCCTGTAGTTTTTCTGACGCACCCGAACCCCAATCTCGAATAGAGCGACGTTGACAAAGACAATGAGGAAGGAAAGCCCGGGAAGTCCAACCAAGTCAACAATCTGGATCCATCGTGTATGCTCAATCAAGGCAAGCCCCAACGGCCAGGGGTACATCTCCAGTTTGAACAATTCCAACACTGCAAATGCAGTCGGTAGAATGATGATTCTTGGCAGTCGGAGATGTCTGGCGTTGAAATATGCCGCCAGTGCAAACCAGAGAAATTTCCACAGATGGGCGAAGAAGAAACCGATGAACAGCGGATAGATGGCCAGGCGGGACATCTCGCACATGCGTGAGAGTGCATTGAGCGCCCAGCCGTTCATAAAGTGAGCACATGACAGACATGCGATACACCCATACACCACGGGTTTCCAGAGACGATCCGCTTTCTCGGAAACTGCAAAAAGTGGAATCAGTGCAACAAAGATAATCGCAGAGAACTGGATGTCGGGCATGGACAGGTTCATCCAGAAACCCGAGAGAATCGCCAGCAGAGAGCCTCTGTCCCATCCATATCTTCTGGTGACAAAGGCCGTGAACACAAAGACGGGAATGAGAAAGACCTCAAGTCGCCACGACGGATCGGCAATCAGTAGAACTGAGATAATGGCAAAGAATAAGAAAGCTGGGGCGAGCGTTCTCCAGAGTCGTCTTGGAGAACCTGATTTATTGTGTGAGATAAACTCGTACTGTGACTTATTCATGTGCCGTTGTGGCTGCAATTTGGCCGGATCGCCTCTCCAACGTCCTTGAAACAGAAACATGGGATCGAACACGAAGTCCGATCCCATGTCTTCTTATCATAGGCACAGAAAGGATTCTACTCGTATACCTCGAATGTCGAAACGCCCGTAGATTTCGTCGGCGTCGGAGCTGGGGTGTTGGTCGGAGTCGCTGTCGGCGGATCGGTAAGATCCAGCAAGTCAAGAGTGATCTCATCAAACCGAACCAGGCAGTTGGGATCCTCGTTCGAACCGGTGATATCAACCGTGAAAGCCTGTCCCTCGGTAAGCCAGACGCTCTCAACAATGAAGCGACCGTCCAAGTGGTACGGTTCTTGCCAGTCATTGAACCAACCCGTCGTCTCCGCTGAACCC
>JAKQFZ010000151.1 GCA_029558215.1 Candidatus Omnitrophota bacterium | reverse complement strand
CTTGCTGTTCTCGCTTCGGCAGCGTCGCAGAGCCTCTGCAACCGAAGCATACCTCCACCCCCTCCGTAACTGATCCAATACGTTGCACAGGAAAGAGCATCGCTTCGCCACCACAGTCTTTGTTTGCTCAAGTGGAACAACACGTTTCTCTGTGCTACAGTTTTACCACTTTTGCAGCCAAGGGCAGAGGCTGCCTTTGTGCATACTTTCTCCGATGAGAAAAATGAGGAAAGACGAGAATGATGACTGGTCACGAGATTCGCACAGCCTATGAGAGATTCTTTGTGGAACGAGGGCACATCGCTATGCCAAGCGACTCCCTGGTTCCCAAGACCGATCCGACGCTCCTTTTCACCAGCGCCGGTATGGTGCAGTTCAAGCCCTACTTTCTTGGGCAGAAAGGCGATGAACTGCGTCGCGCGTGTTCCTGCCAGAAGTGTCTCCGAACCTCTGACCTGGAAAATGTCGGACACACAGCCAGACATCACACCTTTTTTGAGATGCTGGGCAATTTTTCTTTTGGTGATTACTTCAAACAAGACGCCATTGTCTGGGCTTGGCAATTCATGACCGAGGTACTCAAACTCGACAAAGCCAAACTCTGGATCACCATCTTTGAAAATGACGATGAGGCGGAGAAACTCTGGCAGTCGGAAGCCGGAGTTGCCGCCGATCGCATTATCCGCATGGGGGAAGACAGCAATTTCTGGAAGATGGGTGACACCGGACCGTGCGGTCCATGTTCGGAGATACACATCGATCAAGGAGAAGAGATCGGCTGCGGACGTCCAGACTGCAATGTGGAATGCGACTGCGACCGGTTCCTTGAACTGTGGAACCTTGTGTTTACCCAGTTTGACCGCCAAGCCGACGGCACTTTGGAGCCTCTGCCGAGAAAGAACATAGACACCGGCATGGGTCTGGAGCGCATCGCCGCAGTCATGCAGAACGGACGGAGCAATTACGACAGTGATCTGTTTCAGCCGATGTTCGATCGAATTCAGGATCTTTCAGGTGTCCGATTTGGAGAGAGCCGCAGAACGGACATTGCCATGAGAATTCTCGCTGACCACGCCAGAGCCGTTCTGTTCGCACTGACGGATGGCATCACGCCGAGCAACACCGGACGCGGCTATGTCATCAAGAGGATTTTGCGTCGTGCGCTCAGGCAGGGACGAATTCTTGGTTTGAAGTTTCCATTCTTTGCATCAGTCATGGACTCAGTCGTCAGCGTTATGAGACCGGCGTTTTCAGAATTGACATCTACAAACATAAACGCTGCCAACCGAATTGTTGAGATGGAAGAAGAGAGTTTTGGTTCCATTCTTGAGCGGGGAGGGGAACTGCTCTATTCCCGAATGGATGAGCTTCGAGCCAAGGGCGAAAGTGTGCTGTCAGGACGAGAAGCATTCAAACTCTATGACACCTATGGATTCCCCTTTGAGCAGACCCTGGAAATACTTGACGAAGAGGGATTCTCCTGTTCACGTGAGGATTTTGAGGCGGAGATGAAGCAACAGCGTGAACGCGCCCGCCAAGCCTGGAAAGGAACGGGTGCGACAGACCGCATGGCTCTGGATGCAGCGGGAGACCTGCAGGCGACTGAGTTTGTCGGCTATACGGATGAGTGCTGTGAGGCGAATATCCTTGCCATCTGGGACCGGCACAAGAGATGTACTGAGGCTTCCCAAGGGCAGAAATGTGAGATTGTTCTCGATCGGACTCCTTTCTACGCGGAGTCGGGAGGGCAGGTTGGAGATGGTGGAACGCTGAGTGCTAAAGGTGTTCGTTTCGTGGTGCAAGACACGCAGAAGACGGCGGCGGGCATTGTTGTGCACCTGGGGGAAGTGGCGGAAGGAACGCTGTTGGTTAACCAGGATGTAATGGCAGAGATTGACCATGACAAGCGTGGACGCATTCGACGCAATCACACATCTACGCATCTTCTTCATGCAGCGCTTCGGCATGTCGTCGGGTCGGAAGCCAAGCAGTCCGGCTCCAAGGTGGATGAGTCTGGCTTTCGGTTTGATTTTGCCTGTCCTCGGTCGCTCAGCAAGTCGGAACTGACGGATATCGAGCAGATGGTCAATGGATGGATTTGTGGCAACCATCCTGTGCAGACGCGAGTTGTATCACTTCAGGACGCACTTGCTCAGGGGGCGATGGCTCTCTTTGACGAGAAGTACGAGGACAAGGTGCGCCTGCTTGAGATCGCAGACATCAGCAAGGAGTTGTGTGGCGGAACACATGCTTCTCGAACCGGAGATATCGGCTCTTTTCGGATAGTCTCAGAGGGCTCTGTCTCAGCTGGAGTCCGGCGTCTTGAGGCGTTGACAGGGCTGTCGGCCTGGGCGCATGCTCAGTCACGTGAGGCGGTCTTGGACGATCTGTGTGAACTGCTGAAGAGTCCCTGCAGCGACTTGAGCGAACGAGTTCGGCAGATTCAGGAACAGACGCGGAACTTGGAGAAACAACTGGAGAAGGAACTGGCGCAAAGGGCAGTATCGAGCGCAGCAGAGTTGATCAACCAAGGTGAAGCAATCATGGTCGGTGACAGAGAAGTCTTTCTCATTCGCAGGGAAATCGCGGGTTGTACTGCCGACCAGCTGAATCAGATGCTGGATATTCTGCGCGACAAAGCTCCCGAAGGAGTCTATGTTCTGGGTACCCAAGTGGACGGGAAAGCCGTTCTAGTATGTGGAGTCAGTCCGTCTCTGACTAAGGTCTTTCCTGCGGGCAAGATCATCAAAGCCGCTGCTGCCATCACGGGTGGTGGGGGTGGCGGACGCCCTGACAGGGCTCAGGCCGGTGGCAAAGACGGAGACAAAGTACCGGATGCACTTTCGAAGATTCCCGAGATACTGGCTGAGGTACAAAGCCATTGAACATACTTGGCAGAACGCTCTCAAAGATATTCGGAACGCAGCAAGAGCGTGATATGCGTCGCTACACGCCTGTGGTGAAGCAGATACTTGAGGAGATCCAGCCCAGTCTGCAGTCCCTCTCCGACGATCAACTGCGCGCCAGGACCGAAGAGTTGCGTCAGCGATATCGGGCGGAGGTCAGCGAATCGCTTCTGGAAATGCTTGGGAATCTGGACACTGAAGAGATCAGCGTTCCCCATCTTCGCGCGATTCTCACTGAATTCAAGAGGGCGGAGAGTTCCGAGGAGCGTTTGGAACTGTTTCAAGAACTTCCGCGACCATTCTTCCCGAAGCATCTTCCCGGACCTGATCGAATTGTCTCGGAAGAGCTCCACAAGAAATACACGAAACTCCGTTTCCGTGTCTTGTACGGCCTGCTTCCAGAAGCCTTTGCGGTCTGTCGCGAGATGGCACGCCGCATCGGACAGCCCGATCGGTGGAATTCATACAATGTTCCGTACAATCGGCTGTTGCCACACTTTCCTGTTCAGCTGATGGGTGGAATGGCGCTTTTTGAGGGCTGCATTGCGGAAATGGCGACAGGCGAAGGCAAGACGATCGTGGCGACACTGCCCGCGTATCTCATCGGAATCACCGGCGAGGGCTGCCACATTGTGACGGTCAACGACTATCTGGCGCGTCGTGACAGTGAATGGATGGGGCCTCTCTATCGGGAACTCGGGCTGACAGTTGGCGTCATTCAGATGGATATGCCGCCGGAAGACCGCCGAGTTGCCTACGGTTCGGACATCACGTACGGAACCAACAACGAATTTGGTTTTGACTATCTTCGCGACAATATGGCGTGGACTCCTGAACACTGCGTGCAACGTGAGCACAACTACGCCATCGTGGATGAAGTGGACAGCATACTCATTGACGAGGCACGAACGCCTCTGATCATCTCAGGGCCTGCAGAGGAATCAACGGACAAGTATTACGTAATCAACAGCATCATCCCCAAACTCAGTCGCGGGGAACACTACACAGTGGATGAGAAAGAACACACAGTGATGCTGACAGAGGCAGGAATCGATCGCGCTCAGAGCCTTCTGGGGCTGGAGAACATGTTTACGGAAGAGAATCTTGACCTCATCCACCACATCAACCAGGCAGTTCGAGCGCATACGCTTTACCAAAGGGACACGCAATATATTGTCCAGGATGGCAAAGTGATCATCGTTGATGAGTTTACCGGTCGTCTGATGCCCGGCCGACGCTGGAGCGATGGACTCCATCAGGCTGTCGAAGCCAAAGAGGGTCTGCGAATCGAGCGAGAGAATCAAACGCTGGCGACGATCACCTTTCAGAACTATTTTCGTCTCTACGACCGACTGGCAGGTATGACGGGAACCGCAGACACAGAGGCCGCTGAGTTTCATGAGATCTACGGTCTTCCAGTTCGTGTCATTCCCACTGATAAGCCCCTGCGGCGCGTGAACAATCCGGATGTTGTCTATAAGACCCAACGGGAGAAATTCGAAGCGATCATTGAGGAGATTGTTGATTGTCTCGAACGGGGACAACCCGTGTTGGTCGGAACCATCTCCATTGAGGTATCCGAACTGGTTTCGAAGATGCTCAAGGAAGGCACTTACTGGAACGAGCAGCTGCGACTTGCCTCGTCAGCCATTCAGGAAACGTTACGCGAGTCCCAGGAGACCGAGGTCTTGCAGCAGGTTCGAACCGCGTTGAAGAAACTTCATGAGATGCAGGAAGCCGCGCTAGATGAGGTTGAGAGTCTCTTGAATGGTTCCAAGAAGGCGGAGACCATCGGGGCGGTCATCCATCGGATGCGTCGCCTGATTCGAATCCGGGAACAAGTACGCAAGGGGATTCCCCATAACGTACTCAACGCTAAACACCACCAACGGGAAGCGGAGATTGTTGCACAGGCGGGGCGACGCGGTATGGTCACAATTTCGACCAACATGGCAGGTCGAGGAACAGACATTATCCTGGGCGGAAACGTGCAAGGCATTGCCCTGACGCTTCTGAAGCCGGAAGAGCGTGAGGATGTTCAGGCTTGGCAACAGGCATTGCATCAGGCGGAGTCCTTGTGCAAGGAAGAACAGCGAGATGTCATCGAAGCCGGTGGCCTTCATGTGCTCGGCACCGAACGCCATGAGTCACGCCGCATTGACAATCAGCTTCGCGGTCGTTCCGGCCGACAGGGAGATCCCGGCAGTTCCCGATTCTTTCTCTCGCTGGAAGATGACCTGATGAGGAAGTTCGGTTCCGACCGTTTGAAGACGTGGGCAGAACGGCTCGGGATGCAGGAAGGCGAGGTCATCGAACACCGCTTTGTGAGTAAAGCCCTTGAGTCAGCTCAGCGACGTGTTGAGGCCCATCACTTTGACATCCGCAAGCATCTTCTCAAATACGACAACGTCATGGGGAAGCAGCGCGAAGTGATCTATGAAATGCGCCGTGATCTGCTTGCCGGAGAGGATCCGCGCGGCGATCTGTTGCGTATGGCTGAGACGATTATAGAGACCCTCGTGGAAAACCACGCGCCCGCCAAGACGCACGCTGAAGAGTGGAACACGGGTGGTATCCTCGATTCCATGGCAGTGGTGTTCGGCATCCAGCCCGATCTCAGCTCTGTCATCAACCCCAACGCGACAAAGGCAGAGTCAGAGATCATTCGTGGCGAACTGGAGAAGTTTCTCATTGAGGCCGCACACGAACGCTTTGACCAACGTAAAGAGGAAATCGGTGCCGAACAGTATGCTGAGATCATACGGATGATCATGCTTCGGACGATTGACTCCCGATGGAAAGAACACCTGTACACGATGGATCACCTTCGCGACAGTGTGGGGCTTCGTGGATACGCACAGAAGGATCCACTCGTCGAGTATGAAAAAGAGGGATACGATCTTTTTGAGCAGATGTTCCAGGGGATCGAACGTGATGTGGTCGCTATGGCGTTCAAGATTCAGGTTTCTGCAGAAGGTCAAAGGCGTGCGCCCGTGATGCGTGGAGTTCGTCGCCCACCGGCAGCAAGGCTGCGACAGAACTCAGCAGCACCTGAGAAGCCTGCGGAAACGGTTCTCACTCGACGCAGTCAGAAAGTCGGCAGAAACGATCCCTGTCCCTGTGGCAGTGGCAAGAAGTATAAGAAATGCTGTGGGGCTTAGGCCGTTGGCTCCGAGCTTCTGTCCCAATGAACGTTGTTTTCTGATCGCACAGAAGGAGTTGAACCGATGGAGTACATTCCCGCTGAGAGTCGTTACGATGCAATGAGATACAACCGATGTGGCAGGAGCGGCTTGAAACTTCCTGCGATCTCACTGGGTCTTTGGCACAATTTCGGAGGAGTGGATACAATCGAAAACGCACGCCGCATGCTTTGGCGTGCCTTTGATCTTGGCATCACCCATTTCGATCTTGCCAACAACTATGGTCCGCCACCGGGTTCTGCCGAAGAGACCTTTGGAAGCATATTCAGGAAGGATTTTGCTCGGCATCGTGGCGAGATGGTCATCTCAACAAAGGCGGGATATCAGATGTGGCAGGGACCCTATGGCGACTGGGGTTCCAGAAAGTACCTGGTGTCCAGTTTGGACCAGAGTCTCAAGCGGATGGGGTTGGACTATGTGGATATCTTCTATTCGCACCGCCCGGATCCGGAAACGCCAATCGAGGAAACCATGTCGTCGTTGAGTGATGCGGTCAAATGGGGGAAAGCGATCTATGCGGGGATTTCCAATTATCCTGCGGACAAGACCGAAAAGGCGGCAAAGATACTCAGAGACAGAGGGACGCCTTGTCTGATTCACCAGCCGTCCTATTCGATACTGAACCGTTGGGTTGAGGAAGCGCTTCTGGATGTTCTGGATCGCGAGGGCATTGGCTGCATTGCTTTCAGTCCGCTGGCACAAGGCCTCTTGACTGGGCGGTATTTGCAGGGAATACCAGAAGACTCACGCGCTGCAAAAGTGCACGGGTACCTGAAGCGAGAGCGCGTAAACGAGGAAATTGTCTCCAAAGCGGCGAGGCTCGGTCACATCGCACTTCATAGAGGGCAGTCACTTGCTCAGATGGCTTTGGCATGGGTTCTCAGAAAACCCACCGTGACTTCGGCGCTCATTGGAGCCAGTCGAGTCG
>JAKQFZ010000144.1 GCA_029558215.1 Candidatus Omnitrophota bacterium | reverse complement strand
GGACTAGAGCCTTCATGCCATCTCCTCGCTACACTGAGTCCGACAGCGGCGTGTCATTCACCGAGCAATCGTCCAAAGGAGTGGGCATAGCCCACGCGCCTGCAGGTGCTAATCTGCTCCTCGTGACACTGAGTCCGACAGCGGCCTGTCATATACCGATCAATCGTCCAAGGGAGTGGGCATAGCCCACGCGCCCGCAGGCGCTAACCTGCTCAGGATATCAGGGACAAAGCAGCCTGGCCAAAGGATCGCCCAACCGAATTCGCTGTCTTTCCTCCACAAGGGTCTCCACTTTGCCGGGTGGAAACGCCATCACGACTGTCGAGCCGAGCTTGAAACACCCGAGCCGGTGGCCCTTTTCGTAGTCTTTGCCCTGTTTGGCATCCAGATGGATTCCACAGACGGCAAAGGAGCCGACCAGCACCATCGCGATTGGAAATCCCCATCTTGTCTCCACGATTGCGAAGAGTTTCTCATTCTTAACATCTCCCATACGGCAAAATACCAACGGATAGCACGCTCCAGGCAAGTAGCGAGTCTCTACAACCTTCCCGGCAGCAGGGAAAAGAATGTAGTGCAGGTTCCAGGGAGCGAGATACAGATTGATGTAATGTCCCCCCAGGAACGCTTTCATGTGAGGGGAATCGCAGAGATGGTCTTTCAGGCACACGAAACGAGGTTTGCCAAAGAGTGATTTCTCCTGGATGACTCCGTCCGTGCCTATCGGAGCGATGTGCTGGACTTTGCCGTCAATAGGGCTGATGAGAATCTCATCTCGTTCATCCAACCGGGTTTCCCCCTGGCGGAGGAAGAGGCGGTTCAAGCCTATCCGGTCTGCCAGCCGTTCCCAAAGCGAGATGAATTCATTTGACTTGTTTGTTGCCATTTGATTAGAATGCTTATTCAACATGGGCAGTAGGTTAAATGAAGAAAGGAGGATGCGCAACACCGTCGTTTTTGGTATTGCTAATGAAGACCAGATATTCTGAGTCTTTAGCCGAAGGCGAGACAGGGATTCATCCTGATTGGGATATGCAGGCTTTATAGAATCTTGTCTTGATAAAACCATTTAGGATGCATCCGTAAGTCAAGCCTTCATGAGAATTGTTCGGAGAACAAATACCCAGGAGGTAGATTTCGATGCGGAGAAAAGGTTTCACTTTGATTGAGTTGCTGATCGTCGTCGCCATCATCGGCATTTTGGCGGCAATCGCGATCCCGAACTTTCTGGCAGCGCAAGTGCGAGCGAAAGTCGCCCGTGCCAAGTCGGAAATGAAGACCCTGCAGACAGCGGCGGAAACTTATCTGGTAGACTGCAATATGTATCCTCGCAACACCAGTGAGCCGCCCTACAGCACGATGGGCGACGGTGGTGGTCCCCTTTGGGGTTCCGGCTACTGCAGCCCGGATTTCACAACGCCCATTGCCTATATCAAGAAAGCCGCGTTGCGGGATCCCTTCAATGATGTTCCCGGCCTTTCGAGCACACCCGAAGATGAGATTATCTATTCGTATCATACGATAGGGCCAAACAGAGCCTGGACGGATACGACTGGGAAGTTCAGGAATGTATACGGGAAATATCGCTTCACTTCATACGGTCCCGACCGAAATTACTGGAACAATCCAACCAATACTGCTTCTCGAACACAGCGGATCATCTACGATCCGACCAATGGCACTGTCAGCCAGGGCAACATCTTCATCTCCCAGAAGGCTGGGATCATGACCAAAGAGCCTCTGGAGTCAGATCTGTATTAGTCTGGAGTTCTGTCTCGATGACTTATTCAGAGCCACAGGGAATTTCCCTGTGGCTCTTTTGCTTGGGTGTGGGGCTGACTGACTTCTCGCATCATTCCGCTTGCCTATGCGCCTCAATTCGTATATGTTGTGCTTATCAACGTTGTTTCGCCCATCATATTGGGCTGAATCGCAGAAGAATGGGTGCTCATGAACAAGAATTCACTCATTGCCATTGATGTCGGAAATACAAATATCGCTCTGGGTCTTTTCACGCCAGAAGGCGAACTCACGCACACATATCGGCTCGTCACTGATCGATGGCGGACGGCGGACGAGATTCAGGTGCTGTGGACGCCGTTTCTTCAGCATGCCGGGGCGGATCCTGACTTCGTCCTCTCAAGCGTTGTGCCTCCAGCGACGCGGGAATTGGTGCGTGCCGTTCATAAGTACTACAGCAAAGGCGTCTACTGCGTCATTCCGACCGAACTGAACGCCATGCCCGTCAAACTGCATCGCCCCGAGGAACTTGGCCCCGACCGCCTTGTCAATGCAGTTGCAGGACGCGATCTGTACGGTCCTCCCTTGATCATCGTGGATCTGGGAACGGCAACAACATACGAGATCGTTTCGGAACAGGGGGAGTACATCGGAGGCGCGATCTGTCCCGGGCTGCACATTTCCGCTCAGGCTCTCTTTGAGAAGACAGCTCTCTTGCAGCGAGTGGAAGTCGTGCCACCACCTTCCGCAATCGGCAAGAGCACGATTGAATGCCTTCAGGTCGGTCTTTTCTATGGGCTTGTCGCCCAAGTGGAAGGCCTGGTCGAACGCATGCAGAAAGCCCTGCCACATCGGGCAAAAGTGATCGCTACCGGAGGCTATGCGGAGTTGCTTCGCGATCAGACTCCCAGTGTAGATATCATAGATCCGGATCTCACCCTGAAGGGATTGCAGATTCTCTATCGGCTATCACAGGAAGGGGCGATTCATCTTCGATGTACGAACAGTTCTTCAACCTGAAGGAAAAGCCCTTCAACATGACGCCCGACCCGGAATACCTTTTCCTGACGGAGAAGCACCGGGAAGCTTTGGCGCATCTGGTCTACGGTATCGAACAGCGTCGCGGATTCATCGTCATCACGGGAGAGGTTGGAACCGGGAAGACCACCATCTGTCGCTCTCTGCTGACCCAGTTTGGTGAAGACACCCGAATCGCCCTTGTCCTGAATCCCATGCTTTCTGAAGTGGAGCTGCTTGAGAGCATCCTCAACGAGTTCTATATCTCCATCGCCGAACACACCAAGAAAAGTCTGTTGGAACAACTGGATGCTTTTCTGATCCAACAGCATTCTCAGGGGCGCAATGTGGTTTTGGTGATTGACGAAGCGCAGAACCTTCCTTTGGAAACCTTGGAGCAAATTCGGATCATCTCCAATCTCGAGACAGAGAAGGTCAAACTGATTCAAATCGTGCTCTTGGGACAGCCGGAGCTGTCTGAGAAACTGGCATCCCCCCAACTGCGGCAGCTCGAGCAGCGCGTTTCCGTTCGATTTCACCTGACTCCACTGACTGAGGAAGAAACACGCGAGTACATCCAGCATCGCATCATGGTGGCGGGCGGACAGGGCACCATCCATTTCGATGCCCAGGCGCTGAAGTTCATCAGCGACAAGACCCAGGGGATTCCGAGAAAGATCAACGTGCTTTGTGACCGTGCTCTTCTTGTCGCGTTTGTGGAAGGAGCAGGTCGCATCACTGAAGCCATCGTCAAACAGGCCTTTGGAGAGATTCAGAGCGAACGCCCCAGCAGGAAAACTCTCTCAAAGGCAAAGTCTGCAGAACCCGACTTGAGCATCCTGGGCAAGGCTGCGCCTCTGGATTCCCCCAGGGTGAATCTGCTGAGAACTGTTGTCGTACTGATTCTCATTCTGCTTGTGGCTTTGCTGGGAGTCAATTTCTGGCTTGTGCTGACGGT
This sequence comes from Candidatus Omnitrophota bacterium, assembly GCA_029558215.1. Classification (GTDB taxonomy): domain Bacteria; phylum Hinthialibacterota; class Hinthialibacteria; order JAKQFZ01; family JAKQFZ01; genus JAKQFZ01. The sequence continues at coordinate 2,910 of JAKQFZ010000144.1, read as the reverse complement.
ACGCGATCTGAGCAGACCCAATGTGGTATCACACGCTGACTCATTGGAGGCGTTGTCTGACTCTGAACCGGCTATTGAGTCCGGCAACAAATCTGATGACCGTTTGGAATCCACTGTCAAGGACACAGCTATTCCATCTACCGAGATTCCTGAGGTGAGCTCACTCAACGAATCTGCCGTGCCTGACACTCTTGCGGCTCAAGTTCAGATCGGCGAGGCAACGCCCGAACTTCCGCAGCCCCATCTTGTCCAGGATCAAACCTCGGAGTCTTTGCTTTCTCCCAAGGGGGAGTTGGATGGAGAAGTCTTGGAGGAGCCTACATCAGAACCGGTTCGAGTCCAGGCAACCGCTCTGCCTGAGCCAGTCTCAGCGTCGGCAGAGCGGGCAATCGCGACCGGTGAAGAGGTTTTTGATTCTGAAGGTGTGTTCCGAGCGCACCGTCCCGAATCTGCTCCCTGGGCTGTCAGGGCGACACTGTGTCGAGTTTGGGACGCCTCAGAGGAACAATTGGCTGAGGCATTCAAACAGGCCAGTCTTCAGTCTTCAGCAACCCCTTTTCTTGCTCTTCAGAACGGATTTGTTGAAGAGTCCTTCGTCTTGGATGCCACCCGAGTGCGTGGCATCGGCATTCCGTGCATTCTGTGGTCAGATACCGAAGAGCCTGCCGTTCTTCTCTCAGTCCAGGATGATCAAGCCACTCTTGCGTGGGCTTCGCTCGGCAAATTCAAGACGAAATGGGGTGAACTTCTAACGGACTGGTCTGGCAACGTTACCTATATCGTCCCCAAGTCCTGGCGACTCGAAGAGAATTGGCGTCCTGGAGTTGATGCCAGCAAAGCAATCTTCCGAATGCAGAACGCGTTGCGTGAGATGGGGTATTTCTCCTATACACCCAACGGGAACTACGGGAGCAAAACCGAAGAAGCCGTGAGGCGGTTTCAGGCAGATCGAGGGCTGACTCCTGACGGTATTGTCGGGCAGGAGACGTACATTGCGCTCAAGTCGGCGATGGAATTGGGAGTCCCTCATCTTTCCCGAGCGGACACACAGGAAACCGAAAGAACACCATGAGTTCCATTCTCAAAGCACTTCGCAAGCGCGAACAGGCACGCTCAGGAGAGCAGTCGCCCTTTCAAGGTGGTGGCTATTCGCCCGAGTCTCAGCCTGTTGAGAGGCTCATGCCTTGGATTAAAGCCTGTTTGCTCATCGCCCTATCCCTCTGTCTTCTCTCCGGTGGGCTCTGGTTGGGTTTCAAGGCGTTCTCTCAACTCAAGAGGCCGGAATCCCCTGCCACTCCCCAGAGGGAATCTCTGGAAGAAATTCAGGAAATCATCCGTGCCCAGATTGCCCAAGCGTTGCCGACGATGACTTTCACTCCGACCTCAACCCCAACACCCATCGTTCCAACGGCAGCTCCGCCTGAACCGACGGAAACGCTCAAGCCAACTCGAACTCCAACTGCCGTTCAGAGAATGCCCATTGAGCAGGTTCGCAAACCCATTCCCCCTTCACAGACGCCGACCGCACTTCCGAAGACCACACCCGTTGCTGAGAAGGGAGAAGTGGAAGGCATCGTTGTGCAAGGGATCATCTGGAACGAGAAACGACCAATGGCCATAGTGAATGGAAGCCTCTTGGAAGTCGGTGGCACCGTTCAGGGACATCGCGTCCTCAAGATCGAGAAGGAGGGAATCGTGCTGGAGGGAATTGCTGATATGATCCTGATCGCCCCTTGAGCACGAGCCGAAAAACATCACAGATGGAACAACCAAACGGCACGAGTCCAGCCACACTGACACTACAGACGCGGGAAGTACGCCTGCTTGCCCGTGTTCGCGATCTGCTCGAAGCGATGGGTCCCATGTCTGCGGACAGGATCGCCGTGAGGTTGAAAGAAAAACACATACTTGTCCTGTCACTGCTCGACAAGGCAAAGGCTGCTGGTGAACTCTACTGTGACAAGCAGGGGCGCTTTGCCCTGAATCTTGAGCAATGTGTCGAAGAAACAGAACAACAGACGGTTTCCAGTGAGACAGAGCCTGAGGCCAATGCGGAGAGTCGTCTCCTCCAAGCACGAACATTCCTCAAACTGTGGCGCATTCTCAAGGCGGACTCCCGTTTGACTGTGACCGTTGGCAAGAGCGTGGATGCGTGCCGCAGTGGCGTTCTCGTGGCTCGTGTTCGAGTCGAAGAATCCGCTATTCCCATGGTTGAACTCTGGGAGCCTTCCCGCAGCAGCGATAGTGGACAACAGAGGACTCAGGTTTTTCGAATCTGGAACAAACCGCAAGCGACTGTGGCAATCAAGGCCCTCAAGGAACGACTTGGCAATCTCTGACGATTCGCGTCATTCGTGGATCGGATGTGGTGTGTGAAGGTTTCCCTTTCGTTCATGGGGAGACAGAGTTGTGGCTTTGGGAAGCGCAGAGAGGCGCGGAGAATTGAACCAGGGACTTTCGAACAAGGAAACACTTGATCTTCTTTCAAGCAGTGACACCATTGCCGCGCCTGCCACACCGAGAGGCAAGAGCGCCATCGGGATTGTTCGACTCAGTGGTTCACAGTCCCCTGTCATTGCCGATCGCATTTTCCGACCCAGCCAAGGCACGCTCAAACCATCCGAGAGACAAGAGCGAAAACTCATTCACGGGAGCATTGTCGATCCTCAGACGGGAGAGTTTGTTGACGAAGCCTTGCTGGTTCTCATGAAAGCCCCTCACTCCTACACCGGCGAGGACATGTGCGAAATACAAGCGCATGGAAGCGTGGTAGTGTTGGACAGGACGCTTGATCTGCTGATGGGACTGGGCGCTCGGTTGGCGCGACCAGGAGAGTTCACGCTTCGCGCATTTGCTAATGGTCGCCTCACGCTGACGCAGGCGGAGGCAGTGGCAGATCTCATCGAGTCA
>JAKQFZ010000120.1 GCA_029558215.1 Candidatus Omnitrophota bacterium | reverse complement strand
GCTGTGGATGAGGTTCTGCAGTCGCCACACGACCGTCTCGGTCGTGGACTCCTGTTCCCCACGGGCAAAACGCTCCCCACACTCGGAGAAGAAGATTCACCACCAAGACACAAAGACACCAGGTTTTGTGAGGAACTTGTTTCCAGCGAGTCTTCAGCAAGGAATCTCTCCGACACCCTCATCCCGACCTTCTCCCGCAGGAGAAGGAGTTGCCGGGTGCCCTCCCTCTTCTCATGCTCCGACTGACTCCTCAGGGTGCCAGACTTCAGGTTCGCGAAGCAGTTCTGAGGGCTGCTGTTTCATCCTGCATCCATGAACTCATCATGTTGCCAAGTCTCTCATATTTGAGGCGCATGGTCAAATTCTTCAGGAGGTGGGGCGGCTCGCCCCACACGGATTTCGTCGGGAGTAAGATGCTCCCGCTCCCTTGCCCTCATCCCAGCCTTTTTCGAGGGGCTCTCCTGGGAACGCCAAGTGTCCACTTGGCTCTTGTTCTTTCTCCGGACTGCCGAGCAGACGCTCGGCGATCCCAGGGCAGAGGCTCACAGGCAAAAATGCCTATGTCACACCGAGAAGCAGCCCTCAACGAGTTCAAGGCTGCCACACGGGAAAGAGAGGGCACCTGGCACACTATCATTCCAAATCGCCAAGGAAGATAATGTCGTCATAGACGAAAATGGTCACACCCCATTTTGACCACCTATATCTTCCTTGCTGTAGATGCACCCAACCTTGATAGCCTAAGTAAGTCACTGGCAAGCCACTAGAGGAGTGCCAATATGTCTGTTGCCACTTGGAACAGAAGCCAATCCCAACATAGAACCCACCTACAGGAAACGCCGTCACTACCGTATTTGGCTTTGTAAGGAGTTCCAGAACCAATAAAGGAATTGCCATGAGAACAAGAACAACCACACAGGAACTCACTAAGATTCGTGCGACGCGTCTGAATTGCGGAGTGACTGTCCACTGGTTCATCTTCCCAGAATCCTATTCTTCTCGCCCTGCAAACAGGAGATCTGACTGTTGTATGCAGCGGTCTCCATGGTCGCTTCTCCCGTCCTCTTCCTATAGGTTGCATAGTATTGTGTCATTCCCATACCGTGGCATTGTTCGGCATGCGCAATCTCATGCTTTAATAGGCACATATTGAAACAATCCTTCTCAAATGGTGCATCAATGTAGACTGTAGCCATGCCTTCAGTCGGACCTCCTGTGCAATCGGTGTGAGCTGCTCTGCCGGGTTCTCCCCCTAGCGGGCTCTTGGGCTCTGGATGTTTCTCTGGATTCTTATACCATTGTACCATATCCTGGTAGAATCGGATGTAGTCGTTAATTAACGGAAGATCACTCCTATTGCATGGACAAGGCTTGCGGTTCTTATTCTGCAAGAATGACCCACTGAGAGTGACATAACTCGGTATGTACAAACCAAGCACAGTCTCGCGACCGTCTGGATCATAGAACAGCACCGGGTTTCCACTGGCAAAACTGTAAAGGTTTTTGCTAAAGAGCCCAGTGTCCTTTGATACAAACCTCCCCACTTCCGGATCGTACCAGCGGGCGTGGAAGTAATAGAGACCGGTGACGTTGTCGTACATCTTGCCGATGAGGTGTTCTTTGGGTGCAGAAGATGACATCGGTTCCCAGGGCGTGGACGCGGGCACGGGCCGTCCAAAGGCGTCCTGTTCCCAATGAGTGGTATTCCCGTAAGAGTCAACTGTAGCAACCACGTTCCCCAGGGCATCGTACATGTACCAATATCTTTCCGAAAGGACGCCTTGATCATAAGAATGGCACTCGACGATTTGCCCGATTTGCCCGGGAGCATGCACAAAAACATTCA
>JAKQFZ010000098.1 GCA_029558215.1 Candidatus Omnitrophota bacterium | reverse complement strand
CTACACGAAAATTCGAGATCTGGCGCCGGCCAGTCCTGTGGCCTTCCGGCTGGCGTCATTCTTTGACGCCCAGACCGGCGAACTACTGGCTCCACGGGTCAATGAAGAGACAGAACTGACCTCTCCGCCCTCATCAGATTTGATTGCAGCAAGTTCAGATCGTCAGGATAACGTTGAGCCGATCAGTGGTCCGATGCCGTGGGATCTTCCGAATCCGCACGAAGCCCTCAGCTCGCCCAGCCTGCCATCTGCTGTTTCATCAGTCGAGGCTTCGGACGTTCCTTGGCAGGAAAACCGACTTCCTCAGGAAGAGACATGGCCAGCGGTCTCTCCTGATTTATTGCAGACTGGAGATAAGAGTAGTGAGGTTCGTGATGAAGGCGCGGTAGAGATTCATAGGCAAGAAGTGGCCGTACCACTCGCTGAAGCAGCTACAAGCAGCCATTCCGTGGAAGCGGCTTCTAAGGGTCTGCGATCAGAATCTCTGGAATCGGGCTCTGTCGGAGAGGTCTCTATCACACGAGCGGAACCGGATCTATTGGCGTCACCAAGCGAGGCGGGAGCAGCCAAGGATCAAGAGGCGGTGCAGGCAGAGGCTCAGGCCGAGGCTTCCATAGATAGTCCTGATAGACCAACGGAGTCGGTCGTTGTCGACACCTCGAATGTTCAAGTATCTACAGGTGATCCGGTCGAGTCCATTTTAGACACCCATGTCCCGGCTCCCTCAAAGACGGAGGAAGACTCAGAATTGACGTTATCGGGATCTGAGCCTGTGAACGCCGATACAACAGAATTGCGGAGCTTGAGGCCATCCCCTTGGCAATCCGTCGAGGATGACCCTCAGGAAATAACACCAACAGACCTATCGAATTCCAGTGATCCGTCAACAGCTGGTCCACTCATCCAGGAAGCCGCTGAGGACCGTTCGTCCTCAAGATCGTTATGGGACTCCCTGTTTGGCAGTGCAAGTCAAGCTCGCGAGCGAGATTCAGAGGAGGTTGTTCCGGCTGAACCAGGACCAGTTCAAAGTGAAGAGCTCGTACCTGAAACACCGGCATCTGTAGTTTCTCAGGATCCATCTCTAGAAAGCCAAACTGAAGACCATGACGAGAGGGAAGAACGATTCGCGCCTGAGGATACAACTTCTACCGGAATGCGGATTTCCAGAATGCCATGGGATCAGGTTCAGGAATCGGAGATCTCAATCCTGCCGGCGCAAGTAGATGCTCCAGATGAGGACATCACGAGCCTCACAGGCGAACAATCAGATGATGTATCAAGCTCAGAAGGGCTCTCAGTAGCGAAAGAAGGTGAAGGCCAAGCGCCGTCGCCCGATTCGATTGCTGACGAAGCGGAATCCTTCTCACTTGGTCAAGATTCTGAAGTCTCCCTGTCGGCCGACCCGCCATTTCTGTCTGATCACGATCGTATGGCTTCTGAGATGGGTTCAATACAGAGCCCGACGCCAGCTCAGCCTGAGACGATCTCCCAAGAGGAGGATTCTCTTTGGATCGTTCGAGAGTCG
>JAKQFZ010000092.1 GCA_029558215.1 Candidatus Omnitrophota bacterium | reverse complement strand
AGCCAGTTGTGTTCCTGGCGGCTCTGCACAGAAAGTAACGCATCGGGGTTAATCTCCGGTATGAAGAAGGCTGCTGTGATGTCAGCATTTCCAGTATTCGCGCTGGGTCCAGGACTCTCGAATGCCTTGGTGAAGTTCATTGTTCCCAGTGGCGCCAAGTCTTCCATTCGTTTCTTGAGGTTGATGCGTGAAAGCATCTCAGTGTATCCTGCGAATTCACCTTCCAGGTGATTCATTTCAGGAGAAACACGTGCGTCGAGGATCGTGTTGTACGGGTCCAAACGCTTCATGAAATTGCCTTCGTAGTACTCTTCTTTGGGAGTGCCAACACCAAGTGCTCCTTCTTGTGGTGTCACGACGGCAAAGGTCTTACGCTTCTCCCAGACTACTTCCACCGCGCCAAGATCGTACTTGAGACCATCGCGCATTGTTTGTACGAGGTGCAGAGGCCACGCTGCTCGGATGGAGTTCTCGCCCACCTGAGTTTCCATCTGCTCCATTGCATCTTCCTCTCCTGGAGGGCCTACGATTCCGAAGATCGGATAGCCGGTCAAGAAAGTTTCTTGCAGATCGGTGAGTGCTGTTTCCACTTGCGGCTCGACTACAGGAACAGTGATGTTCTGCATTTTCGAGGCGTCACCAGAAGCATTGGCCGCCTTTGCTTTCTGCTGTTCTGGCGTCAGGTCATTCGTGCGATAGTACTCCTTGTCTCGCCGCAGCAATTGATTGCGAATGTCGTAGCTGGTGACATACGCGGTCAGCGCGCTGTTGAGATATTTGATGACACGTTCCTGGCTATCAGCAGTAATCGACATTGGAGTAGTTGGTGCGGCCATGATTGCTTTCAGTAGTTGGTTGTGCGATTGAAGTTGCGAATCAGAACGGTAGTCCTAGGGACTCGCCTGTGCTAGCTGTTGGCATGTTACCATCTGCCTCGTCATTAATCAACAGAGGTATCCACTCAGGATAGAGCTCAATAATCTTGTAGATGTACGCCAGAATATCGAGGAGTTCATCCACGTTCTTAGTCTTAAGAGGATTCCATTGCGTGATTTGGTAG
>JAKQFZ010000066.1 GCA_029558215.1 Candidatus Omnitrophota bacterium | reverse complement strand
GCCGCGCCATCTGCGGCTGCTCCCCGGGAACATATCCCTCAACGTCCTTCAAATCCAGACGCGTCCAGTCCAAAGACGTGCCTCCTCGATGTCTGATTCTCTTGGCAACAAACTTAAAAGCTACTATAGTTCAATGGGAATGGAAAGAAAAGTCAACTGAAACCGTTGATTGGGACTGCACGTCCAGATACACGACCCCGCCATCGGGAATAGCGCCCTGCCCCCGCCTGGAAATTGGGACTCCGCAACAAGCACACGAGACCAAAACGAACAAAAGGATACAGAACAAACGCCAGGTGAAACCGTGTCTGCGTTGATTCAATCTGGGGAATACCATAGAGGTTTCTCCATCATTCAGACAACCTCTGTCTCGGCTCGTCATCCCGCCCTCGGTTGATGGGAGTGGGAACGTTGCAGCCGTTGCCTACTGACCGATCGGAATTCTGAGCACGGCAATAACTGGATTGTGGTCAGATGCCAGAGTCTTATCCAGGATCACTTTGGCCGAAATCACCTTGACATCTGGCGTGGCATAGATCGTATCAATGGCCTGTCCGGGTGTCAGCCCCGCGGGATAGGTCAGTCGCTGCTTGATGTCCATTCGAAGTGCGTCAAAGACGTCGTAGAACCTCGTCTTGAACGGCCTCATCTCTCGGGAGATGGATTCCGAGTTGAAATCACCTCCCAAGATGATCGGGGTCTCAACATCGGCAACGTGGCGCAGAATGTTCTGAACCTGTTGGGTGCGTTGATCCGAAGTCAGCCCCAGATGGGTGCAGAGAAATGTGACCGTCGTGCCCTTGATATTCACCGCCGCTTTCAGAAGCACGCGTTGCTCGCTGAAATAGTCAGGACGGTTGGGATAGTCGGGCTTGAAGAGTTCGTATTTTGTGGCAGCGATGTTGTCTGGAAAGCGGCTGAAGATCGCAACACCATAGCTGCCGGTGCCTTCCCGAATCGCCGAACCGAATGCGGCGTGAGGGAACCCCAGATGGTGCATCAGCCATTGTCCCTGATCCACGTATTGCGTTCTTGGCGCATTGATGTCCAGTTCCTGAACCAGCAGGATGTCCGGTTTGTGTTTTCGGACGATGTGCGCCACCTTTTTCAGGCCTTGCTCGGACTGAAGGCGCAGCGTACCCCCTCCCACACCGACACGGATGTTGTAAGTCATCACGCGAATATGCACATGGTCTTTTCGGAACAGGCCAGTGAATCCGCACAGACACAACGACACAAGCATCAAAACAATGCAATGCCACCAAGAGGCGTGAGCCACTGGGCGCACAACGGTTCTTCGATCATTCATCAGCCTGAACCTCCCAAACAGAAGAGACTGTGAGGAATATACCTTTGATATCCTTTGGAAGAAAGTCAAATCGGGAATATCTCCCGATGGAGCCAAGTTCAGAGGAGTCCTGTCATTTATCGAGAGACGTAGAATAGGTCGCTAGACGCATCCGTTGTCTTCTTGTTCAACTCTGAGACGGTGCGTCCGATCGTCTCGACGCACCCGACACTTCTGCTATCGCAACGTTACATCAAGAACGCTCTACCAGCCGGGTGATCGACTTGAATCGCTCTTTGAGTGCTGGATAGAGGTTTGTGAATTCCTGATAGACTTCGCTATAGCGTTCTGCATTTGCGTTGTTTGGTTCAACGCGATCGGTGACCTTGATGATCGTTCGACAAGCCTGCTTCACTGATTCATAGGCACCGACACCGACGCCCGCCAGAATCGCCGCGCCCAGAGCAGGTCCTTCCGTTGAGTTGGTGGTGACGATCGGCTGTCCGTAGACATCCGCCTGAAGTTGTCGCCAGAAAGCGCTCTTGGCACCTCCCCCAGTCGCACAAATCTCCTTCACGTCAACACCCTGTGCGCGGATGATCTCCAGAGAATCCCTGAGTCCGAAAGTGATGCCTTCCAAGAGTGCCCGAACCAGGTGAGGCTTCTGATGGCGCATGGTCAGACCGACAAAAGCGCCTCGTGCTTCGGGGTCTTTATGCGGTGTACGTTCTCCGAGCAGATACGGGAGAAAGTAAAGCCCCTCTGAACCGATGGGCGCTTCGGCCGCTTGGCGGGTGAGGATTTCGTAGGGATCCACACCTTCCTTCTGGGCAAGAGCCACTTCCGTTGCACCAAGCACGTCGCGAAACCAGCGAAACGACAGTCCGGCGGTCAGGGTGACTCCCATAAGGTACCATGTGGACGGAACAGAATGGCAGAAGGAGTGTACGCGTTCCTGGGGATCCACTTTGAGGCCGGAACATGGAGCAAACACCACGCCCGAAGAACCGATACTGGAGAACATCTGGCCTTCAGAGACAACTCCTGTTCCAATGGCCCCGCAGGGATTGTCTGCGCCACCTGCCACAACCGGTGTTCCGACTTTCAACCCAGTCTGCTTTGAAGCGGTTTCCGTCACGCGACCGGTAATCTCAAAAGATTCGTATATCGGCGGCATCCACCCTTCGGGAATACCCAAAACTTTCAAGAGTTCTGTTGCCCATTTCTTTGTGCCGACATTGAACAGCAGCGTTCCCGCGTTGTCGGACACCTCTGTGGATAGTTCCCCCGTGAAGCGGAATCTGACGTAGTCCTTGGGCAGAAGGAGCGTTCGAACTTTGTCGAAGTTCTCCGGTTCATGTCGTTGGAGCCAAATCGCCTTCGGAGCTGTGAAACCTGCCAATGCGGGATTGGAAGTCCAGGCATGAAGATTGTCACGACCTGCTTTCTCAGTGATGATTCGACATTCTTCCCCTGTTCGGG
>JAKQFZ010000062.1 GCA_029558215.1 Candidatus Omnitrophota bacterium | reverse complement strand
ATAGTCAACAATAACACACCAAACAGGGCAAGGCCATGCGACTTCACGTCCGTGGCCTTTTTGCCTTCATGAAAGGAGAAGTGAAAATGATTGCACCTTCCAAGCTACAGCCAAGAGGTGCTTCAAAGCATGTAGCGGCCGTTCTGGAAGACCTGGGGATTTTCAAAAAGATAGAGAGCCTTGAAGAAGCTCATCTCCACGTCAAGAACGAGCCATGGATGGAACTGGTTATCGAGAAGAACCATGACGAGCTCTCATTTGCGCATTACCGGGAGCAGAACGGTGATCTCATAAACGATGGTGAGATGGTCTTCGCTGTGGACCGTGCCGGCATACTATGTCTCAGGGAAACCGTTGCAGGTGGCCCCTTCGGGTCGGTCAACGGAGGACCTGACAAGGAGTTTTCTCGCATGTTTGCGAGAAACCTTGTTGAGCAGGGTTTTGGCAAAGGCAAGGTCGTCTGGATGTCACCGCAAGATGATAATCCTTCGGACGGCTCAAGCCCACAAGGAGACGATATCGGAACGGAGAAGGAAGAAGTTTTTCCTGTCAGCTTTGAACAGGATTCGGGTGTTGATTACACGTTCTCGGTTGATCCAAAAGTGGTCTTCAGCAGACACTATCAGGAAAAGATCGAAATCGTGCCTGATCTGGAGAAGATCCTTAAAGAGAAGGTTATCTATATCACCAGCGAAAACGACCTGACGGATGCGTGCTGGTTGCTCAAGGATGGCAACATTCCAGAGCTGCTTTCGACAGCCGTTGAGTCGAAGAAGGCAAAGGGTGAGGTCATTGAGAAGCACTCTTCCAAGAGGCTCTGGGATATGATCTCGGGACAAGGAGTGGATCTTGAGTTTGTCTTTGCGGTGAACAATGGATATGAGCCGCTTCATGGCATAACGGCTCTTATCTGTGCAACGGATGACAATCAGATCGTGGCTTTCAACGGAGATGTCCTTGCCTGGGTGTATGCGACAATTCCAGATGTTCGCCTAGTTTACTACGGCAATCCGGCGGATTTCGGTGTCCTGACAACGCCTCAAGGTCATGTTGGTCTCTTGAAGCCTTTGAAGCCTGGTGTTCTTAACGATCTTGCTCGTATGAAAGTCGTGAAGAGGGTCCAGGCTGTGAAAGAGGATGAGACCTCGTGCCAGTCAGGATGCAGCTGCATTCAGGAAAATCCCGGGGGAAAACCAGACAAGGAAACTGAAAATCGTCAGGATTCCAAGAATCAGATACAGGTGCCGGTGTTCCTCTCCGGATTCGAGAGGCTTACCTGGTACTGCGACATGAAGAAGGATCAGCAGAAGGACAGGATGGTGGCCGTCATGGAGAAGACCGAAAGCACAGTCACGCTCATGGACGGTACTGTTCTCAGAAAGACACCCGAAGGACAGCCGAAGGTTTCGGACATGATTCATATCGGGGACATAGTGAGGGTTGCCGGACAGGTAAGGCGCCCGGGAGACGCCCTTCCCGAATATCAGCCCCCAAAGACTGACGTATACAGGCTTGAGGGCATGTACCACTCCAAATCTCCGGAAGAGGATAAGTACAGCCTCACCGATGGCGAGTGCTTCACTCTCCATCTCGCCTTGCTTGAAGACATCAATAAGAACGGCAAGCTCCCAAGGGGGTATATTGGTTACAGTGTCGATGAGATCGTAGCTGTCGATGGCAGGTTACTGAAGATGTTCGTTGCCAATATGGACGAGGTGTTTCTGGTCGAGAAGGCCAAAACCGGCTTAGAGGATATAGACCTGGCGCTTGCCGAGAGGGAATGGACACTGAAGGAACTGCTCGGCATCCTGGATGACAATGTCCTCGAAGGGAAGAAACTGTCCAAGAAGGAGAGCTCGGCCCTCATCAGAAACATCGCCAAGGCTAAAGGCATCAAGGACTGGGAGAAGATGGTTTTCAAGAACCTCATAAACGGGATCCTCATAGCCCAGTTCGGTTCGTGGTATGATGAACCGAAGGACGAACTTCACGTCCCAGAGATTGATAACCTGGAACTCTGGGATACACAGGCAACCCAGGAGCAGTATATCCTGTGGGACGAAACCTGCCAGAAG
>JAKQFZ010000053.1 GCA_029558215.1 Candidatus Omnitrophota bacterium | reverse complement strand
GGACTGACTTCAGGTGGCTTGTGCGCGACGGATGGAGGCGCACCGGCGGTTTGCGGAGGCATCGCACGGGAGTTCTACAATCAAGTGGGACAACGAGACTTCAGACCGGACGTTGCGGAGAAGGCTTTCCGAGAGATGCTTGCGGAAGCGGGCGTCGAAGTGTTTTGCCTCTCCCATTTGAAATCGGTTCAGAAGGATGGAACGCGTATCGTGTCCGTTACGATGGAAAACGGATTGACTGTCCGCGCACAGCAGTATATTGACTGTACCTACGAAGGCGACCTGATGGCAATGGCAGGAGTGTCGTATACCGTGGGACGCGAATCTCAGGACACCTACGGTGAGCACTACAACGGCATTCTGACTCCCGGCCAGGGAGGTCACGACTTTCCCGTTGAGATAAGTCCCTACGTCGTTCCGAACGATCCCAGCAGCGGTCTCTTGCCTCGCATCAATCTCATCTGGGGCAAGACAGGTGACGGAGACAAGCGAATCCAGGCCTATTGTTTCCGCATGTGGCTGACGGAAGATGATCCGATGCCTTTTCCCAAGCCTCTCGCCTATGACGCTTCCCAATACGAGATTCTGGCGCGCTTGTTCGAATCCGGCGCCGACCCCAGGATTCGCTGGAGCAGAGACACGAACAACCACCACCTTTTCGATGGCGCCTATTTCATTGACTATGTAAGCGGCGCGGACGAATGGCCAGGCGGCGACTGGCTGACTCGCGAGCGCATTTTCCAGGAACATGTGAACTATCAACTCGGTGTCATGTGGTTTCTGCAGAACAGCGAGCGGATTCCTGAGGAATATCAAACGATTTTCAAGAAGTGGGGGCTGCCTCGTGACATCTACCTAGACACTGGGGGCTGGTCGCATCAGCTCTACATCCGCGAAGGTCGTCGAATGGTCAGCGACTATGTCATGACTGAACACAATTGCATGAGGCGTGAGATTCCCGAAGACTCAATCGGTTTGGCAACCTACAACATGGATTCCCACCATTGCCAGATGACCGTCATAGACGGCGCTGTTCAAAACGAGGGCAACATCGAAATCAGACCGAAAGGGCCGTATCCGATCTCCTTCCGAGCGATCACGCCGAAATCCGCTGAATGCACCAATCTGCTGGCTCCTTTGAGTCTTTCCGCTTCGCATATCGCCTTTGGTTCGATTCGGATGGAACCGGTGTTCATGATTCTGGGGCAGTCCGCAGGAGTCGCTTCCTGCATCGCCATTGATGATCAGGTGAGGATCCAGGATGTCGAGTATTCTAAGTTGAGAGAGAAACTGCTTGCGGCTGGACAGAGGTTGTGAGAGACGTTCCATCGCGGGCAAGTCTTTGGTTGTGACCTGGCTTCAAAGAGCAGGTGTCAAAGCGCTGACGGAAAGAGAATGAGTGAGAATATCGGGTGACCTGGTAAACAGAGAACTGTCTCATCGGGTTTGAACCAGGCTCCGATCTGCATTCAAGGAGAAAGCGATTGAAGAATCATGAGGCGAAAGGACCTAAGTCTATGGTGATTTTTGCAGGGGTAATGATCTTGAGTATTCTTTCTGTTTTCGCCACACCGGTGGCTCGGGCGAATGAAGCCGCCAAAGGGAGCGAAGTACTCGGAGATGGTTTCTTTCATCACGGAGTGGCAACTCCTATCAGCAATCACCGAGGCACCGTTGCCACGGTTGATGGAGACGGAAGGAACGTGGCACTTGTCTGGTTGTTCGACCACCGAGGTGGCTATGCCCTGCTGATGGTGGATGCCGAGACAGGCAGGAGTGAGGAATTCCCGATGCCCTTCCCGCCGGGTGGAGACTGCCCTTACGCTTCGATCCTGTCGAGCAAGAACAGATTCTACACTCATTTCAACAGTCACTTTGTCGAGTTCGATCCACGAACGCGTGCGTTTACATTCTTCCAGAAGACCACCCCACAGATGGCGATGGCAATGACGGAAGACGATAACGGCGTCATCTGGTCAGTAACCTATCCAGACAGCGGAGTCGTGTCGTTTGATCCTTCCGCAGTCGCTCTGAGAGACTACGGTTCCCTCAACAAGGAAAACTGGAGACAGTACCCACGTCACATCGCAGCAGACGATAAGGGTTGGATCTACTTCGGCATCGGCAGCACGGCCAGCCAGATCATCATACTCGACCCCAAGACCGGAAAGAGTCAGACCGTTCTCAAGGACGATGAACGTCTGAAGGGCTATGCAACAGTCTACCGTGACGTCAACGGCAAAGTGTACGGGAACTCAGGTGGAGGCTCGAAGGAAGACGGATACGAATTCTACGTTGGCGAAGCCAAGAAGGTGCTCACACCAGAGAACATAAACAAGAAGCCATTTATCAGCTCCAGTCAAGCCTTGTTCCATGGAGAGTTCCCCGACGGCAGAAAACTTAGGCGCTGCGATCTGGTCGAACGGCTGATCGCCGTCGAGAATCCGGAGACGGGCGAGGTCAAGGAAAGTACTTTCGAATACACGAGCGAGGGCGCACATCTCATGGGGCTTGCCACGGCCCCAGACGGCACGATCTGCGGCGGCACAGCGTTCCCAATGCGTTTCTTCAGCTACAATCCGAAGACAGATGAATGGATCAACCGTGCTGCCTATGGTCAATGGAACACTGTTGCTGCAAAAGAAGATCGCTTTTTTGTTGGCGGGTATACGGGAGGATTCCTGCTGGAATGGGATCCGTCCAAGCCATGGGTTCCAACGATGAAGGGCGAAGATGGGTGCAACCCCAAGTATCTCACTGAATGCAAGCCAACCATCAACCGTCCGCACTATCTCTTGGCGCACCCCGACGGCAAGACATTGGTTCTTGCGGGAACACCGGATTACGGATACACGGGTGGCGGGCTGTTGTTCTGGGATCGGGAGACCCAAACCCAGACAGTGATCGAGCACACTGAGATTCTTGCCGAGCATTCCACTGCAAGCATGGTGGCTCTTCCTGAAGGCAAACTGCTGGGCGGAAGTACAACAAGCCCTGGAACCGGAGGCGAGACGAAAGCCAAGGAAGCGGAACTTTATATTATGGATATGGTTTCAAAGAAGGTCGAATGGCATAGTGCCGTCTTCCCCGGAGCACAGTACTACACGGATATGGTCGGCATGGCAACGGGTCTTGTCTACGGGGTTGCGGACAGGAAGATTTTCTTCGTCTTCGATCCTGTGAAGAGAGTCGTTGTTCATCAATCAGACGTGACAGCGGAGTTCGGACTTAGCATCTATCATCAAGGACCTCGTGTTTTTGTGCCTGCAGCTGATGGATCGCTCTATATGCTCTTTGTCAAAGGAGTCGCTCAGGTGGATTTGAACACGTATGCAATCACGCTGCTCGCCGAGTCACCCGTACCTATCCATGCAGGGGGTGACATCCTCGACGGACGGATCTACTTCTCCAGCGGATCGCATCTGTACAGCTATGAGGTGCCTGCTGCACGGTGAGATACAAGTGTGAGACCGCTTAGGCTCGCCCTCTACAGCCTAAGATCTATGCGCTCTCAACACTGCAGGATCACTATGAGATAGTACGCGACTCAGACAGGCTCGTGACAGTCTGATTGAGGCGATGAACAAAGGATTCGGAAAAGTGTCTCAAGATGCTGTTGGCATCGAAACATGCAATCTGGAAAAGAGTTTCGACGACATTCGAGCCGTTGATGGCATCACATTCTCTGTTGATCGAGGGGAGCTGTTCGGTTTTCTCGGCCCCAACGGTGCAGGAAAAACCACGACAATTAACATCCTGACAGGCTTGGCGCGCCCGGATTCTGGAACCGTCTGCATCGCGGGAATCAACTGCACGCACAACGCCAAAGCGGCACAGCATCTCATCGGAGTCGTTCCCGACGAGAGTAATCTCTATCCGGAACTCACCGGATATGAGAACCTGTGTTTCTGCGCAGCTCTGTATGGAATGCGCAAGCGCGAGCGCCAAGAGCGTGCGCGACAGATTCTAGGTGTCTTTGGATTGGATCAGGCGGCGAATCGTCTCTTCGGTGGCTACTCAAAAGGAATGAAGAGAAAGCTCACCATCGCTGCCGGAATCATCCACAGTCCGGAGATTCTCTTTCTTGATGAACCCACCTCTGGCATAGATGTAGCGAGTGCACGACAGATCAGGCGGATCATCGCTGATCTGAACCACGCTGGCACAACCGTATTCCTGACCACCCACTACATCGAAGAGGCTGAGCGGTTGTGCAATCGTATCGCTTTTGTCGTCCGCGGTAGGATTGTGGCGAACGACAGCGTGGAGAATCTCCTACAGCCAGTCATGGAAAGGCATATTGTACGGATTTCGATTTCCAGCGTACCTCAGGACTTACACCAGAGCCTTTGCTCGGCATTTCCCGAGCTTGAATTCACACTTGAGGAACGTTTCCAGATTCGTGTGGAATCAGACCGAGAGATTCGTGTCGGATCCCTTGTGCGTTTTCTTGAAGAGCAAGGTGCCGAAGTATCGGAGGCTCGAAGACTGCGTCCATCGCTCGAGGATGTATTTGTGCGTGTCACCGGTATCGAAGGGGACGCAATGCGAAAGGAGAAGGAAAAGAAGGGAGGCAGCGGGTGAAGACTTGGATCGCCTTTTGGAACATTCTGCTTAAAGACATTCGAACTTACTATCTCAAGCCACCCAATATCAGTTGGGGACTTGTCTTCCCACTTGCATGGGCGGGCATGTTTTTCATCAAATCCGGCACTGGCCTGGAAAGCATTCCACGAGTGCTTCCCGGTTTGGTGGCCGTGTCTGTTCTCTTTGGCACAACGTCCATGCTGGCAGTAACAGTCACATTCGAGAAGAAGAACCGTTCCTTTGAGCGACTCCTACTTGCACCTGTTGCATTCGAGATTCTCCTGCTGGCAAAGACCAGCGGAGCCATTGTGTTTGGGACCGCAAATGCCTTTGTGCCGATTGTGATGGCACTGTTTCTTTCGGATCTGTCTCAGGTATCCTGGAGTGCTCTCTTGCCAGCCGTCTTACTCATCGCCATCGCTTCCACGTTTCTGGGTCTTTTCATCGCTGTCGCGGTCAGTGAAGTGTTCGAGGCGCAGACGTTCTCCAATTTCTTTCGTTTTCCCATGATCTTTTTGTGTGGGCTTTTTTTCCCAATCGCGAGCCTTCCAGTTTTCCTCAAACCTCTTTCCTATGCGCTGCCGTTAACCTACGGAGCGGATATGCTGCATGGGGCTGTTCATGGAGAGCATTTCATCCCCTATGCTCTCGATTTTTCTATCCTCAGCATGTTCTGTATCGCTTTGTTTGCTGCAAGTCTTTGGAACATCAGACGAAAGTGGATTGTTTGATCCGGTTGGAAAAAACTTGACACCGAGAGCATGAAAGAGTAATTTAATAATAGGTCGGTGTGCCCGGGTTGCAGCCGGACACACCGGGAAAACAAGGACGGCTCCTATAGCGAATGGATTCCCTGAGAATGCGAGCGCCGATCCTCAATTGGTGTTTGAGGTTTCGGT
>JAKQFZ010000018.1 GCA_029558215.1 Candidatus Omnitrophota bacterium | reverse complement strand
GCGCCGGAGCGTTGGACGGCTTTTGAGGAGACTCTTCGGTTAGTTCGTCAGATGCCAGAAGTACGACTGCCTGCCGAAACAAAGACCATGGTTCTCGTTGAGCCGTCCAGTCACGCTGCATTGCCAATCACGGAGATGGGATCCCATGCGGAGTTCCCCACCTGCTTTGACTTTCTTGGCTCTCATGCCCAGTCCTGGTTCAAGTTCGTGCATGGCGGTCAGCTGGAGCGAGGCGAAGTTTCGCTGAGTGATTACAGAATCATCTACCTTCCTATGGCAAAATACTTCAAGTCATCTCTCGCTGGTCAGATACTGGAATTCGCAAACAATGGCGGAACGGTCATTTGTGCTGATCCTGAGGTGTTTTCGTTTGCTTCGGACAAGGACAAACTTCCTCCTGATGCACGCCAGATACTGGGGCTGGAAGTGGAGCCTGTGACCGTGACTCGAAGCAGAATGACCATCGTTGACAACACCTTCTTTCCGTCACTGCCGACCAGCGAATCATTCATGCTGTCCAAGGAAGTGCAGTCATACCGAGGGAAGGGTGACGGGAGTTGGAAGACATTGGCAACGTTTGAAGACGGCACTCCTGCAATTGCGAGGAAGACGCTTGGCAAGGGCTTCTGGATTCAGTTCGCCTTTCAGCCATTCCAGCCAAAACTTCTCGAGACTCCCGAACTGCGTGCGCTGTTCAAGTCTCTTCAGCAGTACCTTGGGGAGCCTACCGATTTGGACATCTGGCGGTTTCGTTTCCCGACGCCGGAGAATCTTCCGCAGCCGCCAGAGGGCAAGTGTTTGACGGGCAATGCCGTCTTCTGGAAGCAAAACGAGCCAGTTTCCGTTGGAGGAGATGGTGTCAAAGGGAAGACGGTCTGGACAAAGAATCCTGTTGGTGTTTCTCAGTCAGAGATTGCATTTGAGACCAGCAGACTTTTCGACCGACGCAAAGCGGTACAGGCTCCCAATGACAAGACGCATGTGGCGGCATGTCAAAACTGGGCTTACCAGTGGAACGGCACGGAGGCATTTGATGTTCGAGTGACGTTTGACGAGCCTCAGTCGGTGGACATGCTTCACCTCTGGTATTCCGGTGTTCTTCCTGAAATGTGGGTCAGTACCATCACCAATGGGACACTGGGCAGTCCAATTCATGTATCGGGTTCTGACGCGGGAGAAGACGTTGCCAAAGTCAGTGTTCCGTGTAAGGAAAGCTCTGTCAACGGCGTCGTTTTGCATTTCGCCGAGCGTCCAGCTGGAAGCTCAGGGTTGAGTCTCTGCGAGATTGAACTGTGGGAGACAGGCTCCGCACGATAGCACGCGGATCACCCCTCCCGGCAGCTAGAGGTTTGGTTTTCAGCAAAGCCGATGTTATGTGGACTGGCACTGATAAGGACTTTCAAAGGAGACTGTTGAATGAGAAGGACTGATCTCGTTCTGCTGGCAGCCTTCAGTCTCGTCTTCTGTCGCTTGACAGCAGTGGCGGAAGGCGAACCGAGGCAGTCGCAATACAATGTGCGCGACTATGGCGCAGTTGGCGACGGAGTTACCGACGACACCGAGGCAATTCAGCGGGCACTGAATGACGCGGGTGCCGCTCTGGGGGCAACGGTCTTTCTTCCGACCGGCAACTACATGGTCAAGAGACATCTGCTCGTTCCCGCCTATGTTACGTTGGAAGGTGTCTGGAACGCGCCAACCGCCTGGTCTCAGATGAAAGGCTCGACGCTCCTTGCGGTCGAGGGGGAAGGAGACGAGAGCGGGACACCGTTCATCACGCTTCATCCCAATGCGACCCTTAAGGGATTGACCATCTTCTATCCAAATCAGGATCCGTCCGATGTGAAACCCTACCCGTGGTGCATTGCCGGATTTGGCGACAATCCGACGATCATTGATGTTCTGATGGTCAATCCATATCAAGGGGTTGATTTCGGAACGCAGGCTGGTGGTCAGAGGACTGGTCGGCATTTCATCAGGAATCTTTTTGGCCAACCGCTCCGAACGGGAATCTACATCAACGGTTGTCTGGATATCGGTCGCATCGAGAACGTTCATTTCTGGCCTTTCTGGATGGATGACTCCTACACAAGCAAGTATGGAGAGGCATTCGTCTTTGGGAAGGCAGATTGGCATTATGTCTTCAATACATTCACTTACGGTTACAATGTCGGTTACAAGTTCATCCAGACATCCGATGGAGTGTGCAACGGCAACTTTCTTGGTATCGGTGCGGATGGTTCGCACACGGCGATTCTTGTGGAGCAGTGTTCTCCGCTGGGTCTTCTCATCACCAACGGAGAGTTCTCCAGTTTCAGCGGGGACTCGCCCAATGAGGTGGTAACCGGTCCGGACTTCACCGGTACGATCCAGTTTCAGAATTGTGCCTTCTGGGGATCGGCAAAGAACATAGGTTTTCTTCAGGGTAACGGGGCCGTCAGTTTTCAGAACTGCAATTTTGTTCGGTGGAGTTATCATGAAGCCCCTCAACCGGCTCTGGATGTGTGGGGAGGGGAATTGTCGGTCGTTGGGTGTCGGTTCAGAACAACCGGACCGCAGCTTCATCTCCGGGAGGATGTCAAACAGGCCGTTGTGACGGGCAACCTGTCAAGAGCACCGGAGCTGATCGTCAATGAGAGTCTTGGCCAAGTGGTGCTGAACTCCAACGTCCATGCCGAGTTCCCTCAGGAGGAGAAACACGCTGTTGTTGTGGACAACGCCATGATGGAAGGCAGTTGCATTCAGGGCGCATTTGAAGGCGGTGCAGGTTGGAAGATGTATGCCGGTGGCGGAAGTTATCTCGGTTCCACCGCATGGGCACCAGCGGGGCAAGGTGAATTCACTGCTACCTGGAAGCCTTCCCTGAAGCGGTCAGGGAAGTATGAAGTCTTTGTCTGGTACGGCGATGAGAAGGCTGAGGCGAAGAACGCGACCAACGCGGAATTCGCCGTGACCCACAGCGAACGGTCGTGGATCTCTTGGATACAGACAACCAGCAAAGTGACTGTTGACATGTCAGACAACAACAGACGATGGGTCTCACTTGGAACCTGGCGATTTCAGAGGAACATAGCGGCGCAAGTACAGTTGACCAATGAAGCAGATGGACGGGTACTGGCGGACGCCGTCAAGTTTGTGCGCCGATGAAGTGTTCTTGCCCCGGAAGTAGCTCTTGGGAAAGCAGGCTCTGAAGAAGCATGGTTCTTCAGTGAGCAAGTGTCTGCAGGAGTGGGTACAGCCCGTACGCCGGAGGGGCTAAACTGATCAGAGTATCGGTCGTGAGGAGTTTATCAATGAGCATCAACTGGTCCTTGTTCGTTCTCTTTGGGCTTCTGAGTCTGACGGCGGCGCACAGTGTTCGTGCGGCAGACTGTATCAGTGTTCGTGACTGCGGTGCCATCGGTGACGGAGTTCATGATGATACAGATGCCTTCTTGAAGGCCGTCGAACTGGCACGTCGCGAGCAGAAGAACGTCTATGTTCCCATTGGGACGTATGCCACATCCAAGACGATTGTCCTCGATAAGGTCGCAATGAATGGTCCCCAAGTCAGTGCCTGGGTTGGCGATGAAAGTGTTCACATGCCTTCGATTGTTCCGACGCATCGTGACGGACCTGCTTTTCAGATGTTGGATTCCTCAGCGCTGGACGGAATAGATATCAGCTATGCGGCCTATCCCGAAGATGCAACCAGCGGCACGACTGCCATTTTGCTGAGCGCCTCAGGGATTTATCTCAGGAATCTGCGGATTCGTGAAGCCTGGGACGGCATTGCGTCAGACTGGATTCACAACAACGGACGACTGAACATTGACAACGTCTTCATGGTGAGCGTTCAGAGCATTGGGGTTTTTGTCACTTCCACACTGGATGTTCCCCGGCTGAACAACATCGAGGTCTGGAATGCCCGCATCACTGGTCGTCCCTTGAATCAGGGAATCGGCTTCAAGTTCGTGCATAACGACATGATTCGACTGACAGACTGTTTCGTCTTTTCCATGAGAACCGGGTTTCTTTTTGAACAAAAGCCGTACAAGAGTGGAACTGTGGACTTCCATGGCATGACTTGGAGCGTGATGAATGGGTGTTCTGTGGATGCGTGTCAGTATGGAATAGAAGTTGTTGGCAGCCATGATATCTCCATCAGTGGGGGGCTTTTCTGGACGCACTGGGGTGGGATGATTCTGCGGGGAGGGGGCTCGATGGTCAGAGTCTCAGGCAGCGAACTGAAGGCTAACGGTGGTCCGGCTCTCAAGGTGGAGAACTGTGGACACGTTACTTTGACAGGCAACAGTCTGTTTCACCCTCTGGAAGGATACGATACGCCTGCGGTCGTGCTGGAAGGCGGAAATGCAGTGATGACAGGCAATTACCTTCTTTCCACTGATAAGGGAATTGCAGTCAGAAAGGGCGTTCAGTCCTGTGTCATCACCGGGAATACACTTGAGACAGGCGCTCAAGCGCTCATTGTTGATGAAAGTGTTCCTAAAGACTCTCTGGTCATTGACGCGAACCTTGAGCGCAAGTATCTAAAGAACTCCGAATGAGCGTCCGATTGGTGGATAGACAGAGAAAAAGTGCTTTGCGGACACGAAAAGTCTTGACATGAACATATTCGCTAGATATTCTACACACGTTCACCCTTGAGGTGGTAGTGTTCCCGATGGGTGAAAGGAGGTGCTCTAAGTCTTAGCACATATATCGAATCTGCGTTTCGAGAGTTTTCTCTAAAATCATATTGAATTCTTAGTCCAAAGGAGAGAGCGCATGAGAAAGAAAGGTTTTACACTGATTGAACTGTTGATTGTCGTTGCCATCATTGGAATTCTGGCGGCTATTGCCATTCCGAACTTCCTGATGGCG
>JAKQFZ010000007.1 GCA_029558215.1 Candidatus Omnitrophota bacterium | reverse complement strand
GATTGCCGTTTCTTCATCTTCGAGTCCAGTGAGGATGATAACTGGAGTCTTGGTTGTCAGTACGCGTATTGTGTTGAAGGCATCCAGACCGGAACTCTCAGGAAGGCCAAGATCAAGCAGAACCAAGTCAAAGTGTCTCTGACGGAGCAGTTTTGTGGCTTGGTCAAGGCTCTCTGCATACTTCAAACTAAAGCGAACCGAACCCGCTTCCGCGAGAAGTAGTTCAAAAAGATGCCTGTCTGCAGGGTCATCCTCAACGAGAAGAAGATCTATACGTTCACCCGTCATGGTTCCTATGTAGCAGGATTGGGCTGGTCTGTAAACTGGAATCATCACAGAGGAGCATCTGGTGGCACGGGACTCGTTGCAGGCAGAGTGAAGTAGAAGGATGAACCCATCCCTGGCTCCGACTGCACCCAGATTCTTCCGTGATGTCTCTCGACGATCTTTTTGCAGATCGCCAGTCCCATTCCGGTTCCGGGATACTTTCCGGCGGGATGGAGTCTCTGGAAGACTTTGAAGACTCTCTCCGCGTACCGAGACTCGAAGCCAATGCCGTTATCCTTCACACAGAAAATCCACTCATTGGCATCCCTGACCGCTGAGACTGTAATCTCAGGAGAAGGCTCTCCACGGAACTTGATGGCATTGGAGATAAGGTTCTGAAAGAGTTGTCCGATGGAGAGAGAGTTGACCGAGAGATCCGGCAAAGGTTCGACAGCCACTTTTGCGTTGGCTTCAATGATGACCCTCTCAAGATCCTGAAGTGTTCTGGATAGAAGGTCTTGCATGGATGTCATCTCAAGTCTGAACTCGGATGTCCCAACTCGGGAGTACGAAAGCAGATCATCTATGAGTTGATGCATTCGCTCGGCTCCATCAGTGACATATGAGATGATCGTGTCCGCTTCCTCGTCGAGTTTTCCCTTGTAGCGCCTCGCAAGCAGTTCTGTGAAACTGGATATCTTGCGAAGTGGTTCCCGAAGATCATGCGAGGCGACATAGGCAAAATGCTCCAGTTCCTCATTCGAACGAGACAGAGCGATGGCATGTTCCGCCAGCGCAATTTCCGCCCTCTTGCGTTCCGTCACGTCCTGAAGAATTCCCAAGGAGCCGATTACCTTTCCTGTCTTGGGATCCCGGATCGGTACAGAACAATCGTAAACCCACTTGGACTCACCCTGAGGGGTGACAATCTGAAGATCGGCGCGATACCTGTCCAGTTTGCCTTCGAGGAAGTCATTGGCGTAGGCATTGAAATCAGTGCGAGCTTTGGGATCGTGAAAGTGCGCCTTCTTGACAATCTCATTGAAGGTCTTCAAGGAGAGTTCCTGAGATCGGATTCCAAGTATCCGCTCAAGTCCCTCGCCAACAAAATCGTATTTCCAGCCATCAAAAAGAAGGCGATACGGGACTCCAGCAGCGTTCTCAATGGCTTGTCGGTAGATCCTCTCTGAACGCTCCAGCGCTTCCTCAGTCCGTTTCTGGGTGCACAACATGCCTAGTGCAGATGCATAGAGTCGGAGAATCTCCGCATCACGTTGGTTCAACGGGTGGCGATGGATGAAGTTGTCGGCCACCAATGCGCCGATGACGCGAGTCCCATCGGTGACAGATGCCATCAGGCGCTTTCTCGAAGGAAGACTCTCGTCAGCGATAGAGGGAACACTTTCAATGACCCAGTCCTCGTTGTCCAACAAGACTCGCCTGAGGGACGATGGTGACGTCAGATCTGTAAAGAGCATGCTTTCGACTATCGTGTTACCCTTCTCGTCCGTTCCGTAAGTGCCCTGTGCCAACATGGGATCGTCCTGACAAAGGAACCATAGCCCAAGTCGCTCAAAGCCGAGGCGCGCACGGCCGATCTCGACAGCAGACCGATAGAGGTCGTCCAGGGTTATCTTGGTGGTCAGCTCATTGGCGACCTCAAGAAGCGTGATAAGGCGTTGACTGTACTGCTCCTCGGTTTCACTCTTCTCGAGAAGGCGTTTGCCCAGTTGGATTGCCTCAAAGGCGGGGCCGACCTGCTCCGCGATCTCGACAAGCATGTTGATATCCTCAACACTGTATGCTTGAGGAGTGTCCGTCTGAACCGAGAAGTAACCTGCTGCCTTTGCTGCCGACAGCAGCGGAAGATAGATTTGGGAAGAGTAAGAGGGAATAGACTCCTGCAAAAAGTCCTGGTGATCCTCACTGCGGAAAAGGACAAGGGGCTGTCGCGTAGTGAGCAGGCTTCTGATCGCGCTTGTCAGGGCAGCCGAAAACATCATCCCCTTGACCGATTCAGGAACATCGGTTGAGCGATTCCAATGGTAGACAGGAATTATTGAGTCAACCACAGGGTCGTAGAGATTCAGGAAGAAAGTGTCACAAGGAAGCAGACTTCTGATGATCTCAGACAGTCTCTCGGCGAGATCTTCCGTGGAAGATGAGGAGACTATCGTCTCGGCAACCGCACGGAAAGCCTGCAGTTGACGATTCTGCGTTCTCAGTGATTCATGGGTTTGCAGCGTTCCGATGAGATGACCGACGGTCGAAGAATAGAGCATAAGCATATCCATATCTTCTTCAGTCAGAGACCGTCCGGTCAGCAGGGTGTCAGTGAAGATAATACCCAGATTCTGATTTCCTCCCCAGATGAGATGCGCGGCATGATCAGCGGTCTTTTCGATACCTTCCCCATCACCACACGAGATTCCTTTTGAGAGAATGGGATACTTCTGTCGGTTCTCAACGATCTCGGCAAGTTTCTCATCGTTCCGGATGTCGTACTGCAGATGGTGTTCGTCTCTAATCTCTCCCTGGGCATTAGTTCCATAGGTGCCTTCAAAGAGGTTCGGATCATTTCTGCTTCGCAAGAACAGGCCACAGCGCTCAAAACCCAGATCGGATCGGGCAAGTTCAACAGCCCTGCAGCACATCTGATCAACCGAATCCATGCGAGCAAGTTCCAGGGCAGACTCCGTGAAGCGACGGACTCTTGTCCGCAAAGACATGCGCTGCTCTTCCTCAGCCGGTTCATGAGACGAACAAGAACCGTCTCGCAACCGGTCGCACTCAGCACGCAGACGCTGGTTCTCCTCGACAAGTTCTGTTCTCGTTTTCGGCCTGTTCTTCATGAAAACGCCTTACCAGATCAGATTATGCGGTGCGATCCAGCGCTGATCTCTGAAGGGATCGTTGTGCAGCCCCAACCAGATGTTGCGCAGGCTGCTTTCGGCCTTCAGCAGGGCGATGAGCGCATATCCGGACGTCCTCATATTGACACACGTTCTCCCCTCTCGGTTGGGTTCGACACCTTCATAGAGGCCTCTGAAAGCGCCTCGAATGCAGGGGTCTTTCGCTTCAAGAAACTGCATTGTCAGCAGTTTTCGCAGGCTCTTGCGCGCCGCATTCTTGAGCACGTCGTCGTGGAGTACTTCCCCGATGTCAGCAAAAGTCATTGCGCTGACAGGAACTCCCGAGGGGATTCTCTCACCGTAGAAACCTCCATCCGGCTCCTGAAGAGAAGCGATCCATCGGGCATAGAGACCAGCCTTTTCCACGTATGACGGGTCAGCGAAGAGACGGCTTGCGGCAATCATCATCAACGCGCCGAAGTCATCATTGATCGCGTATGTCAGAGGTTCATCTTCTGACTTGGGATCAGTAACCTTGCCGGTGAAAGGATCCATCTCCTTGACCAGAAAGCCATCGTCTCTGATAAACGAATCCCGGTAGATTGTCGCGATGGGCAGGAGTCCTTTGTCAATATAGCGTTGATCCCCAGTCAACCGGAACAAATCGTAGAGAAACAGTCCAGTTCCGGAATGAAAATGACCACGCGAGTAGAAATCAGCAAGACTGTCATCCATGTAGATGGCATACATAGGCCAGCCCTGATACATTCCCTTCTCGATTAACCAGTCCGCAAAAAGTACCGCACGGTGGAGATACTCCGAATTGCCCGTTGTTTCGGCGAGCCAGACAAGTCCCCAAGCACCACCAACGGCGTCTCTAGGCGCGAACTCGATGGACTGAGGGGTTAGTTCGCGGATTGCTCCAAAGTACCTGCTCTGGCGATCCATGACCTGAAGTGACATCAGATAGTGGGCTGCCAGTTCGGCCGAAGCCAGATAGCGCTCTTGCCCAGTGCGTTTGTACATGGCGCACATGGTGTTGGCGATGTTGCCGCACATCCAATTGCCGGTAAGAATCTTCTCCTTGGTCTTGGCATCATAGCTGCGAATCGATCGTCCCTTGTTGGCATCCTGGCGATCCGTGATCTGATTACGAATAATCCAGTCTGCGACAAGGTTCGCTCTCTCCAACAGCACCGGTGGATCAATGTCTCGAACGTTGTTCAAACGTGCGGCTGCTTCCTGTTTCAGTGTTTCCATAGGGTCCCTCCTCCTCAGTCTGTAGTGGTCACGGCAAATAGTTTCGTGCTTCTGCTTCTGAGGTGCAACCGTACTGCATGTCCCCGAATTCTCGAAAGATCGGCTCCATGGTTCCATGTCACCTCGTACTGTGTGTCATTGCCCTGAATCCTGTCGCATTCATCCAAGGTGAATCCTTGGATTTCTTTGCCCTGTTCATCCAGCAAGGCAGCGCTGGCAACGCCGCTGGCGGAAGTGTCTATGTTGAGCAGCAAACGGGAGCCGGAGATGAACGGCTTTGTGATCAGGTGGCCACCCATATAGGCACTGTCCGCAGAGACAAAGCCGTCAAGGCGCTGCTCCAATCTATGGCAAAATGGTTTTCCCGAACGGTTGGTCGGTTCTTTGGGCTTTGCAACGCCAGGCTTTCGGCCTTGGCCATGTGTTCGAGAACCGCCGACATAGTATTGGCTCATAATGTGTTTCCATGGGACGATTCCGGTGATGAGATGCAGCAGCTTGGTGCAGTGTCCGTCTGGAAGGTCAAGTCGGACATAAGAACCGCGCAAATCCCTTTGCCAGACTCTCCCATCGCGACTGGCTGCGAACTGAATATCGAGAATGCCATCATTGATAAAACCTTCGGGTGGTCCAGGGTAGTGGTAATACAGCGTTGGAAATGCGAAGTATACTTCCGGCATGTAGTGAATTGCCGCAGACTGGTAGAGATCGGCAAGAGGGGGATCCTGCTCGTCAGGAGCAATCACGTAGGGAACGATCTCTCGGTTCAAGCGGCGCATGACCGAAACTTCGGTGTCTCCAAAGACTTTCTTGGGTGGTTTCTGCGGCCAGGGATCTGGTGGGTTGGGATCAACCGGAAAGGGTTCAAAAAGGGTGTCAAGTTCAGCCATCGTGATCGTTCTGCTGCCGGGTACCTGTTCGATGGGACGTTCGCGATTCCACGCTCGAATGTAGACGCGGTACTTTCCAACCCTCGGATCATAGAATGCGGAAACAAGGCTGTCGGGGTTGTGAGCAAGAAGACAGCCCGTCTGCCTCTTGAAACAAAGCCCATCGGGAGAAGTGAGCAGGAACATTCCTTCATGAGGATTGTGCCCAAGGAGCTTGAATCGGTGATCGTCTGGACCGGTTGGATCTACAAAGACGCAAGCCCCGCCAACGTATTCTCCCTGAACATCCACAATGTTGTTTGAAGAGGATCCGTTGAAACTGACGGCACCGAGATTGGGCTTCTCCCAGTTGATCCCATCTCGACTGGCTGCCAGAGCGAAGCATACACGATCCCCACCTGGGTTGATTTCATAGTAGAGTCGGAACTCACCATTCCATTCCAAGACCGAGTAGGCACGCGCGCCGTCCAGTTCCCATTCCCTGTCAATGAACAAGCAGGGACCCTTCTTGGTGGGAGGATTCAGAGTCAACTGAGTGTTTTCAGAGGACTCGACGACATGCCAGTCAAAAAATAAAAGCCTCTCGCGCTCAAAAATCATCGTTTACCCTTTCATGGGAAGAGGCTTCCCTCGATACGGGGAGGCGATTCACGCCCTGTAACTTGCCTTGGAGTATTCAAGTTCTCAGCCCCCGCTCACATACAGCCATCCGCCTACCTCTACTCAAAATGGATTTCCTTGAACGCCTCTTGATTGTGGAAGTTGACAGTGGCCCCCCAAGCGCTGTTCTGCTGTGTTCCAGCATAGTCGCACCGGGTGAAATTAACCTTCCAGACTGTGCCCTTGGGTGATTCGGTCACTCCCAGTTCGCTGAACGGAATTCGGAACTCGGCTGTCCACGATGCTTGCTGAAGCGATGTCCGAACTTCCCAGTTGCCGTTCCACTCAAAACGAAGATTCCCTGCGCGATCTTCCAGAAGATCGAACATGGAACCTTTGATGTTGGTTGCCACCTGAAAGTAAGCCGTTGAGGCGTCCCCGACATCGAGAAAAGCTTCGACCGCTTCATCCCGCCAGACAAAGGCATCACGGCCTGACTGCTCGGCCTGCACCTTCGCGATGTTCGATTCCTTGGCGATGAATCCAAGATAGAGCGCCTGCTCATCGTACAGAAGAAGAACCTCCGTATCATCTTCTGGTTTGAGACTGCCTTCGGCGAGCAGAAAACCGGATATCCGACCCGCATTCTGCCAGACAGGCTCATTGAGAAGACCGTCCAGCACGGGTGGGGAATCGGTGAATTTGACAGTAGTACCGAAGGTTGAGTGGCTCTCCTGGCTGGTCTTCTGTGAGAGTTGCTCTTCAGAAATCCACCCTTCAAGCATGGGCGACTGTACATTCCACCAATGCGTGCCTTTGGCCAGAACGCCGTTTAACGGGTGATTGCGGATTTCGACTGCCGTGCCCTCATCCAAGTTGGCGTTGACACCATAGTTCGTTCCCGGACCGAGTCGCAACATTGCCTCTGCAGGGAGTGAGATGCTTTGCCCACTGGAGAAAGCTCTTGAGTAAGCGCCAGGCTGTACATTGACCATCACATAACCGTTGGCGACTGATCGCTCTCGTCCGTCTGAAGGAACATTCAGCACCTTGTCATTGACGACAAGTGTTGAAGAACCGCCACCATCCTGCGAAATCGCCCAAGTGGCTCCGAGCATGTCCTTGCAGAAGTTGCCCAGTTGCTCGAAGGTCATTCCGTGACTTCGTTCTGAGCGTCCATCCACAACTACGAAGAAGATGTACTCGTCATTGCAGGCGACACAACTCCTGGGATGAACATGATCTTTCCAGTCTTTGCCTTCCCATTTGTCAACGGGCACTCTGCCGTCTTTGACGACCGTGACATGTCCACCAATGCTGGCATAGGCTCCGGTCCAGTCTCGCCCGCTTGCGTCTTTGAGTGAAAGGTTCAGTGAAATCTCGTCTCCCGGCCGAATCCTTGCGGCAACAGAGTCTGCTGCAGAACCGTGAGTTGACAAGACGACACAGTCAAAAGGAATTTTCATACCTGGTGCATTCCGCCGTATGGTTTGAACGACTCCGGGAACACGTTCATTGGCGCCGAGAGGCCTTTTGGCTTGGACAAGGACTTCGATGCCATCGGATGAGGTTTCTGTCGAGTCCCCATATTGCGGTGTATACAAGACCACCTCATTGTTGCCACGTGCCACATTCAGGCGGTCGAGCTTCATCACTGAACCATCTGCAAACGTCACCGTCTGAACCGCATCCTTGTATTTTTCTCCGTTGCTGACATCTCCCCCGATGAACCAACTTCGATCTCTTTTGAAGACAAAGCCACTTCCACCGGCATACTCTCCGAATCGGCGGCAGAACCAGCCTGACTGGATCTGGCCGCTGTGGGTCTTGAACGGCTCGGGGTGGGAAAACTTAGTCCAGTAGTAATCGCCGTTCATGGCGACAACGACCTTGTTGCGGTTATCTCGTGAGTCTCCCCATTCGTTCAGAATGTCATCATAGCGTCTGGCCATGCCTCGAACGGTCTCAAGCGTGTCTGTGCCACCGGAAATCCTGCCCTGCGCCAAAACGGAATCTATAGCGCAACTTGGGTTGTTGATTTGCATCCGCGCCACGAAGGCATCGTTGGGTGGTTGCTCAAGTCTGAACTGGCGATAGTGGATTCCGTCCCCAACTTGCTCCCACTGACATACTGCGAGCACAGGGGTAAGAACGACAGCGAGAAACACAACTGCGAAGAACGATTTCCTCATGGATGTCACCTCATCCAGACATTCGGCATCCGTGATTCCCAAGAAACCAGACTTTGAAGAAGTCTGTTTCTTTCAATGAGCAAGCTTTTGAAGGAGTGGGCATTGCCCACACGCCTGCAGGCGCTGGCCTGCTCGGAATCTGACACAAGAAAAACAATAGAATTATATGACCATCAACATTCCTTGGCAAATGCAGTTGACACAAACGTCCGTTTTCAGCACGATTCCTTTGTGTGAGAGCAAAGAACATAGGAGATGACCGGATTCATGCCCGATTGTGACACGAATCTCTGTTGTTGGAGAAGAACGCTGCGGGTTCTTGTCGTTCAAGCGGGGTTTATCGTCTTCTTTTCCTGTGTTGTGGCTTTGGTCTGGAACCGGTGGGTTTCGGATAAGCGGCTGCCCCTCATACGACGCGCGGTTCCAACTCCGTTTGCTACCCCTGTTGCGAGCAACGGTTTTGTCTCTCTGGATGAAATACCCGAAACAGTCACGTATCAGATAGTGGATGTTACTCAAGCGTATCAGATGTTTATGGACAACTCTGCCACCTTCATTGATGCCCGCCTGAAAGAGGAGCACGACGAAGGCCATATTCCTGGTTCGGTTTGTCTTCCCAGTGAGCAGTTTGACATTTACTATCCCGAAGTTCAGCATCTACTTCCCTTTGACAGACCCCTTATTGTCTACTGTATCGGGAGTGATTGCGATCTAAGTTCGGAAATCTGCCTGTTCCTGATGTCAATGGGCTACAAGAATCTGTTCCTGTATGAGGGTGGATGGCCAGAATGGGTCGAATCGGGTCTGCCCCAATCGTCAGCATCAGAGATGACTGCTTCCCCGGAGGGGGTTCATGACGCCACTGATTAGGGACGAGGTGTCTAGGGCGCTTCACAATTGTGACTGGGACGAATTGGAGATTCTGGCTTTTCGTGCCGCCAATCTTGCTCATGATTCAGAGCGCGATCTGCGTTGTCGAGGTGGGTACCCTCCGCCAGTGTCCGAGCCTGGCAAGGGCAACACAGAGTCAATTCTGCTGACGGGAGCCGCTGGTTTTATCGGATCAAGCGTTGCCGAGGTGTTGTTGGCCGAAGGCTACTCTGTTGTTGGAGTTGATGATTTCAACGATCACTATGATGTGGCCTGTAAGTACACCAACATTCTTCCGCACCTGGAAAAAACGAAGTTTGAGATCTACCATCTTGATATCAGGGATCTCGATGCGCTCCGCAGTCTGTTCCATCGTCACAACATTCGCCAAATCCTTCATCTTGCCGCTCGTCCTGGAGTAAGGGCATCGCTGCGAGATCCCCAACTCTATGTGCAGACGAACGTTTTGGGCACCCAAAACCTTCTGGAGATGGCACGGGAATTCGCCATTGAGAATTTTGTCTACGCTTCTTCATCGTCGGTCTATGGGGAAAGTGAGACATTTCCATTCTCTGAAGATCAGAATGTAGACCATCCCATATCTCCTTATGCTGCAACGAAGAAATCCAACGAGTTGCAGGCATCAACCTACGCCAGGCTCTATGACATTCCGATGACGGGGCTACGCTTCTTCACGGTCTACGGGCCAAAAGGCAGACCGGATATGTCGATCAGAATGTTCATGGAAGGTCTCGATCGCGGTGAGCCCATCCCGATGTTTGGGGATGGTTCTTTTGAGCGGGATTTCACCTATGTTGATGACATCATTGACGGCGTTGTGAAAGCGCTGAAGGTGGCACGTGGGAAGAAGGGTTGGGATCATGTCTTCAATCTGGGTGAGTTTCGAACAACCACAGTTCGGCGCATGATCTTGTTCATCGTGGAGTCGCTCGGTCGGTGGAAGTGCGACACCAGTGCAGAGCAACTGTCCGAACAGCAGGTGCAGGAGGCAATCGACAGCCTTGTGAATTCCGGATTGGTTGTGCGTCTTCCCGTTCCCTTGGGGGATGTTCCAAAGACCTGTGCTGATATTTCCAAGGCAAGGGAAATCCTTGGATATGATCCAAAGACACCACTTGCCGAAGGAATCCGCAAGACTGCGCGGTGGCATCTGGAGCAGGGTTCTTCTCGCCAAGACCCACTGCGACAGGCATTCCACAAAGCCATTCGGGAGTATTGGAAGATCCGCAATCGTGCCTCTTTGGACAGCCTGGGACGGCCCAAAGAGCCAGTCTATACTGAAAGCGACCTCGGTGTCCTACTCCACTGTTTGGATCAATTCGAGAAAGCAGCGCAGATATCGAACTCTCGATGTGAAAAGATGCTGGCAACTCGCCTGATCGCCTGGTCATGGGAAGTTGTGGGTTGGATTGCATCGAGTCTCTCAAGGGATGGTGAGCCGAAGTCTGCAGGTCTTGGCAGACTGACCGTTCATCGCAAGAGGATGAGGCTCGTTCAGTTGCTTCGGGACTCAGGCCATGATCCCTTGCACGATGAGCGACTGGACACTGCTATGAGCCTTTCTCGGGAGATTATCAACCTGACTGGGGAGAGGGAGCGAGCCATTGTTGTTGCCGCCGCGGGCTATGGAAGCCGTGTCGCCAAAGATCTTGGTGGTCTTAACAAGAAGCACAGCCTTTTCCTGGGCGATGAGATGTTGCTGCTCAGTCTCAGAAATGTCATTCCTTTTGCCCGCCGGATTATCGTAGTTGCCAACGAGCGCAACGTTTCAGAAATCCAGGAACGCCTCGAGCGAAGTGAGATTAACGAGAGCAACGGATTTCAGATTGAATATGTGATTCAGGAAAACCGTTTCGGTGATGGAGAAGCACACCTTACGGCGTGGAAGGCACTGCGGGATTTCAACGGTGTGGCGCTCTTTGTATTCGCTGACGCACCGACAAAAACTCCTGAGACCATCGAGAGGATGCTGATACTGAAAGAGGCGCTTGGTCCATTGGTTCCTCTTGTTGTCCCCTGTGAAGATGACGACAATCCCTATTCTCCGATCATGCTTGCCTCTGACGGGCTGGATCGCGGTCGCGTTCTCTGGAACTGGCAGAAAGCGGACGAACAGGATTTCCCCGAGGCGGCACTGGCAAGGAAGACCTACGGGCTCCGAAACGTGGGGCTTTTTGCTGCCGAGACATGCGTTTTTCCTTTCATGGAGGAATTTCGAGATGAAGTATTCTCGGAGTATCCTCGCTTTAGGAAATGGCAACAGGCGATGAAACAATGGCAGCAAAAGGGTAGTCCGGAGTCAGGCAAACCAAAGGAACCTGAGTACGGTTTCGCGGACTTGATGAAGGTGCTGCCCAGACGTGGAATTGAGGTTGCGGCTCCCAACTTGGCCACCCGAGCAGACAGGCTGAACGTCAATTCGCTGGAAGATGCGGAGACGGTTAAACGGGTGTTTCTCGAACGCAATCCTCTCGCTCGGGTGGAAGTTGAAAGGCGCCCAGACAGTTCCGAAATCTATGTCAGGATGATTGACCTTGACCCGAAAGGCAATCCGATCATTTATCAGGGTGTTCCGTCGCTTCGTCATTGCACCCGATTCCGATTCGCCAGAGGTACTCGTCTTGATGAGGCGAAGGTCGAGAAGCAGATTGGGCAGCACATTGAGCATATCTCCAAGCGGATCTATGAAGAACTCGGAATCAAAGTTGTTTGTGATACGCACAACGCTTAGAGACAGTACTTCGGTTTTCTGGAATCTCAACAGTGAAATCTGACTCCTGCAACGTTGCATTCAAGTTCGGTCAGAAGTCGTTGGAAACGTTCATCCCAAAGCCTTTTGATCTGCTGTCTCCTCGATACACGCCAGCATTAGACTGCGTTGAGAGAGTCGTTCAAGAGTCACTTGCCAATCCGATCGGTTGTGGTCCACTTGCATCGCTTGTGAGGGGCAAACGCTCTGTTTGTGTTGTCATTTCTGACAAGACGAGACCGATACCCTATCAGATGATTCTTCCGCCCCTGCTGACAGTTCTCCTGAAAACCGGTTTGCGGGAAGAACAGATCAGTTTTGTCATAGCGACTGGCATTCATGCACCGATGACGGACAGAGAGATTGTACATCTTCTGGGCGAAGATATTGCCCGACACTACCGAGTGTTGAATCACTGTGGGCGCACGGATCAAGGACTTCGTTTCCTGGGTCATACATCCACTGGAATCCCACTGGATGTCAATGAACTCTATCTGGACTCTGAGTTCAAAATACTGACAGGCTTCATTGAGCCACATCTGTTGGCAGGTTATTCCGGGGGAAGCAAATCCATTCTGCCAGGTCTTTGTGGATCGAGAACAATGCGTCACATGCATGGGCCATGGATGATCGGCCACCCTCTGGCGCGAAACGGCATTGTTGGTGGAAATCCATTCCGTTTTGCGTGTGATGAAGTTGCAGGAATCACAGGCGCCGATTTTCTTCTCAATGTCACTGCTGGAGAGCAGAGAAAGATCACAGCAGTTTTTGCAGGAGATCCTTCAAAGGCTTGGAACGCCGGTGTTCGGTTTCTTCAGAGTCAGGTTGAGTGTTCCTTGTCCGAACGCTATGACGCAGTGCTTGTGTCGGCAGGTGGGATTCCTCCCGATCGAACACTCTATCAATCCGTAAAAGCGTTTGAAGTTGCTGCGGACATGGTGAAACCTGGTGGAATGATCCTGGTTCTTGCGGAATGCTCTGAAGGCGCAGGGAGTGCAGCTTTTGACGAGATTCTCGGTTCTGTTGGTTCTCCGCAGGAAGCGCTGGAGATGATCGGTCACAGAGACTTCTTCCTGCTCGACCAATGGATCGTTCAGCATTTGTGTCAGGCTGCAACTCATGCCCGTCTCTATGGATTCATCCCAGGCATTGGTGCAGACAAACTACGAAGATGGTTCATCGAACCGGTTGACACTCTGGACTGCGGCACGATTGTTGATGAACACTTTGGTCATCGAAGCATCAAGGTTGCAGTTCTTCCTGACGGGCCACGAATTGTTCCAAGGCTGTGTCACTGAATCAGCGACTGGCCGACGCAAGGATGAAGTCCGCCGCCTGGTTAAGGTTCTTGAAGACGTCTTCGGGCGGAAGGCCTTCAGATTCCTTCGCAGAGTGTGGACCCGTCAAGACCAGAAGCGATCGGATTCCGGCATTGCGTCCACACTCGTAGTCACATAATCTGTCCCCGACCATGAACGATCTATCCAGGTCAAGTGCAATCTCCTCTTGTGCCTTGAAGATGAGGTAGGGCTTGGGCTTACGACAAGGACAGTCCTCATCGGGCCTGTGAACGCACATGTAGAAATGCTCAAGAATTACGCCATGATGAGCCAGTAGGTCGGTTATGCGATGGTTCACTGCCTCCAGTTCCTTCATGCTGAACAGGCCTCTTCCCACCCCGGACTGATTTGAGATGACGACAAAAGTAAACCCAGCATCCTGAAGACGCTTCAATGGACCAGCGACCTCAGGGAGCAACGAGACCACCTCCGGATCACTCAAGTAACCCGGATCAAAGTTTATGGTATTGTCACGATCGAGAAAGACCGCAGGCTTCTTGTCAGGATCCATCTGTTGCACGTACCTCCAAAATGAGTCATGTGCCAAGACCCTAACAAAGCCCTGAAGAGGGGTCAATCGATCTCTGTAGAGTTTCTCTGCAGTCGTCTTGACAGCCGTGCCGTAGCGTGTTCCA
>JAKQFZ010000003.1 GCA_029558215.1 Candidatus Omnitrophota bacterium | reverse complement strand
AGACTGGACAGCACCCCACTTCAATATGGGACTGGTCTACAACGACCCCGAGGTCTCCCAAGATGCAGATGCTGCGGATGCCTATCGCCGAGCGCTTCTCATCGACGCCACCTACCAAAAGGCCAATGCAGAACTTGAAACAACGAAAGCCAAGCTCATTCCACTGGCAGCTCAAGCGCGAAGCCAAGCAAAAGGACTTGTCCGTGACGAGGACCGCTATCGGCATTACCTCAACCCATTCGAGATTCTGCAACTCGATGCTGCTGATGATCACGATAGTGTTGACCCAAAAGTCATCCAGCGTGCCAAGAAGCGTCTGCTCCAAGAGCTTGAACTGAACGAAGGCAGAGTTAGCTGGCTAGATGACCAGGCTGTAGACAAGTCAAGGGCGCTCACGATAGACGACGAACTACTGGAGGAAGCAAAGCGCCGATACCACCTGACTATTGCCCGCAACAAGCGCCTATCCCGCTTCCTAACCCATGGTGATGTAGACCACTTCCTCTACGCAGATGACTATTTTCCAGTTGATGCCTTGAGATTGTTGGACGAAGACGATGGGTTCCGCGCGTTCCTCAGCAAGCCGTTCGCCTCGCAATACAATGCGGTGCTGACAAGAGCAGTGGACAAGCGGGCAATGGCAGTGGTTGAAGTTCTGTTCGACGGTCGACGCTGGGTTGAAACGGAAGATCTGGATAAGTGCCTGTCAGGTGCATACAAACGAGCCAGCCAGTTGGTTGAGACAGTGAAGAAACTCGCAGACGAAAGCGAGTCTCGCTTGGTCAGTTTGGCGGAGATCCAGAATGCACTGTCCGTTCATGACATCCCTAGTCTCTTCAACCTACTGCCTGTTCAGTTCAGAGGTTATCAAACCCAAATGGTCGGTGCTTTGCGCTCCATGGCCATCAATTGCCACAATGTGCATCAACAGACCGAAATGTCTCGTGGCATTCTCCAACTGTGCAAGCAGTTCAACTTCAAGAGCGCCGAGTTGAACGAGCTACTCAAGAAGGACTACGACAAGATCGCCGAATTGATCGCCTTCAACGAGAAGTACAAGGACTTCCTTACATGCTTCTTTTGTGGCAAACGTGAACCCGAGAAATCCAGCGGGATCACCAAGACGATCTACAAGGAGACGGAACGCAGTTTCTTCGCGCGCAGCGTTCGCTATTCATACACCGATGTTACTCTACCCCGCTGCGAAGTCTGCAAACGTGTGCACGCCAAGCGGAGTGAGATTAAAGTACTGTACAGCATTGGTGGACTTGTTGCTGGGCTCTCTCTTGGAGCACTTGCCGATGGCCATTTCATCATTGGCGCGCTCGTTGGCGGGATCGCGGGCTTCGTCCTTGGTACTGTAAAGGCCAGCAACTTCTATAAAGGCGAAGGGATCAAGGATGCTTCTGATAGCACTTTGGCGCAGCATCCATTACTTGCACAGCGGTTCAAGGAAGGCTGGTCCTTCTCAAAGCCAACTGCCTAACTCAACGCACTCCAGAGAATGGACGTCAAGATCATTGAGCCACCCAAGGCATTGCTATCAGCACTTTCGCAACTCTACGACCTAGAGCAGAAGATGTTGAAACGCGATGACCTTGCACCGATGCATCGGAACATCGGGAAAATGAAAGATGCGTTCGAAGAACTCGGCTACCGCATCGAAGATCCACAGGGACAGAGTTACAACGAAACAAGAGTAGACCTTGAAGCTTCGATCGCCGGAAGCAGTACCGACGATCTCGTGGTGACCGAAGTGATCAAACCCATCATTCGCTATGTGATGCGAGACAGTGGCGGCGAGTACACGAAGGTCATTCAGCGCGGAGTCGTAGTAGTCGAGACAAGGATCAAGAACTGAATATCATGAGCAAGACGATCAACTTCGGCATCGACTTGGGCACAACGAACTCGTTGATCGCCAAGTTCAACAAGGGAGCAGTGGAAGTGTACAAGAATCCGGTCGGGTTCAAGGAAACACTACCATCGCTAGTAGGCTTCAAGAACGATCGTATTCTGGTCGGCGATCAGGCAATGGCCTATTTGGAACGAGAGCCGAAGAATGTCATTGGTTCTTTCAAAAGGAAAATGGGCACTACTGAGAGCTACAAGATCAAATCGCTCGACCAGTCGAAGACGCCGATAGAGCTCTCGGCATTCGTACTGAAGGAATTGAAGACGTTCATTCATACTGGTGAGACCCCGGAGGCCGTCGTCATTACCATCCCGGCATCCTTTGACATGGTCCAGTCCAACGCCACCAAAGAGGCAGGACATCAAGCAGGCTTCAAGCAGGTCGTACTGCTCCAGGAGCCCATTGCGGCCAGCCTTGCATACGCAAACAAGACAACTGGAAACGAGCTGAATAACAGCCAATGGATCGTCTATGACCTTGGTGGTGGCACGTTCGATGTTGCTCTTGTGCGCATCGCTGAAGGTGAACTGAAGGTCATCGACCATGAAGGGGACAACTTCCTCGGTGGTGCAGACTTCGATGCGTTGATTGTCGAGCGCATCATACTCCCTGCGCTAGAAAAGCGCGGTCAGTTCGTTGACTTACCCAGTCAGTTGAAGAGTGCATCCGGGCGACTGAACAAGAAATGGCCAGTCCTGCTCTACGCTGCTGAGAATGCCAAGAAGGTTCTGTCCACAAAGACCGCCGCAGAGATAGAGGTGGATATCCTCGATGACTCCGATACTGAGATCAACTTGGTGGTCAATGTGACCCGTTCCGACTTTGAGGCTGTGATCAAGGAGGCGGTTGACTCAACAGCGGAAATGCTTAGGACCATCCTTACCAGGAACTCACTTCAGCCAGGCGATCTCAAATTCGTTCTGATGGTGGGCGGTTCCACCTACATCCCATTGGTCCGCAACAGGATCCAGGAGTTGCTTGGCATTCCCGTGAACACGGACATCGACCCGACCAACGCGATCGTCATCGGTGCCGCGTACTATGCTGGGAACAAACCGTTGGAGCTTACAGAGGCTACCAACACGCCCGCGCCGCTTGGCCAATTGAAGCTCAAACTCTCCTACAACAAAGCTTCGCAGGAAGCAGAGGAGATGTTCTCGGCAAAGGTTGATGGCGATGTAGCTGACTTGTCATATCGGATCAGCCGAGACGATGGCGGCTACGATAGCGGTCTGAAGAAGCTGTCGGCCCGCATCACCGAAGACCTGCCACTTCAACCCGATGCATACAACTCCTTTGCGCTAAAGATCCTGGATCAGCACAACAACGTCGTCGCGCTTGAATTGATACAGATCGCACAGGGCAAATACAGCGTAGCGGGACAGATGCTGCCGGAAGACCTGAGCTTGGTGAAGGACAATTTGCAGGACGGTGATACGAAGCTGGAACAGGTCTTCGCTCGCAACACGATCCTGCCTGCAAAGAAGAAGCTGACCGTGGAGGTGAGTAAGACATTGGTGCATGGAACAGAAGATGAGATTCGGATCATGGTTGTAGAAGGCTCATCGACCAATCACTCCGCGTCGAACAAGTCTGTAGGGGTCCTATTGCTGAGCGCCAAGAATCTCAAGAGGGATCTCATGAGGGGCACGGAGATCGACCTGACCTTCGAGGTTTCGGAATCACGCGCTGTAACGGTACACGCATACGTCAATCCGTCGGGACCAGAGTTTTCGGATGTCTTCACCCCAAAGGATCGAAAGGTGGACGCGAAAGCACTTGCCGAGGAGATCGGGCTTCTGGAAGCCAAGATCGAGCAAGAAAAGGCCGAGGCGCTAGAGCATGAGAATTACGAAGTCGTGGATGTTCTCACAAAGCTCAGTGGACCGGTTCAAGAATTACAGGGTGAAGCCGTGCTACTTACCCTCGACGATGTCACCGACAACAAATACAAGCTCGAGGATCGCAAGCGGAGGATAGCCCAAGAGTTACATCAGGCAACTTCAACAAAGCGAATTGAGAGGCTCCGTGCAGAGTATGTGGAGGTCCGCGATAGTGTGAGCGAAACCGTTAAGGAGAGCGGGAACGATTTGGAGAAGCGACAATTGCAGGAGATAATCAATCACGAGCATGTCTTCATGGCGACCAACAGTGCTCAGAAGATGGCCGATCACATATCACAACTACACAGGCTTGAGTTCCAGATCCTCATGCGTTCCCCGGATTTTCTCATTGGGTGGTTCCAGAACCTGGTGGCCAAGAGGGAAACGTTCAACGACCAGGTGCAAGCGAAGAATCTCATCGAGGCAGGCAAACAGCATATCCAAGGTGAAGACTTTGACCGCTTGCTCGAAGTGAACCGAAGACTCTTCAGCTTGTTGCCCCAGCGAGAGCAGGAATCGAAAGACATGCGGCACTTTACTGGTATTAGCTGACCTGCGTCTGATGAAAGCTCTATCGAACGTCCATAAGGTCATCGTAGCGGTGGTTTGCCTGGTGCTGGTTCATGCTGGAAGCGCACAATCATACTTGGGCCAAACGATCAAGCAAGTGAACCTCCGCGAAGGCCCCGGAACGGATTACCAAGTGCTTAGATCGCTTCCACAAGGAAGCCAGTTGTTCGTGGTTGTTGACCAGGTTGAAAACGACTTCTATCCCGTGGTGGACATCGGATCCAACGTCGAGGGTTTCGTACATCGATCTTTCGTCAAACTCATCAAGATCCTTGAAGAGAACCGAGAAGGGGTCTTTACACCAACCGGTAGAACCAGTAGCAACTTGGCCGAGTTGGAGATCTACAATCGAACTGAACTAACACTCACTTTGAAGTTGGATGAGGAGACATACACCTTCAGGCCGCATGAGCGGACAACCTTGCAGGTTCAGCCGAGGAGATATGGCTACCGCGCCTCCGCGCCAGGCGTCCTCCCTGACTTTGGTAGCGAGACCATCGATTCTGGAACAGCCTACTCCTGGGAGTTCTACATCGTCACTCGATGACCAGAGTACTTAGCGTTGTCCTTGCTGGTCTTCTCCTTTCATGTCTTGCGGACATGCCTTACGGCTACTACCAGTTTGTTCGATTCGCAGGTCTTGTTGGATTCGCAGTCTTGGCGTACGACTCGTTCAAACGTGAAGAACAAAGGATGGCGATCGTGTATGTGGGCCTTGCCCTGTTGTTCCAGCCGTTCGTCAAAGTGGCCCTTGGTCGCACGGTATGGAACATCGTGGACGTTGTCGTCGCGATTCTCTTGTTGTTTACCGTGTTCTTCGGTCGGAAACGGAATCCCGCGTGAGCGACTGAAGCGGGTACCCCACAGCGACGAAGGAGCGAGGAGTACGAGCGGAAGGCGCGACGGTGAGGCTTTGCGAACCGGCACGCCCAAACCTTCTACATGTTCCTCCTATACTGCCCTCCAACCTCAAACATCGCCGCGGTCAATTGCCCCAGCGAACAGTACTTCGTCGCTTCCATCAATACCTCGAACATGTTCTCGTTCCGGATCGCCGCCTGCTGCAGGTCTTTGATGGCTTTAGCCGCCTCATCTGCATAAGCAGTTCTAAGATTCTCGACGGTCGCGATCTGGGCCTCCTTCTCCTCCTCGGTGGCGCGGATCAC
>JAKQFZ010001126.1 GCA_029558215.1 Candidatus Omnitrophota bacterium | reverse complement strand
CACTCGAATTGGTGTTGTTCACACTCTGGAACCAACTCACCGCAGCCGCGAAAGTCCCGACACCGACCCAGTGGTTGACCCAACGGTCAATACCTGACGTTCGGCTGCTGTAGTTCCGAGCGGCAATCCATACAGCCGGAGCGTAGTCCGTAGACTGAACGAACTTGTCCTTGGTCACCTTGGCAGAGACATCCACAGGAGTGCCAGACAGTGCGATTTTCATTCCCAGACCATTCTCCGCTGTAACACCATTGTTGATGATTTCAAAGTACTCTTCGGTCTGGATCTCCTGAATCTGATCCCCTTCAAGGGCAGTGAATTTCTTCAGTGCATCCCAATAATCTTCAAGGCTCTTGGCCTTCCCAACAGTCTCCTTTGCATACTTGGCGATCAGAGCAGCGCCACCGCGGATATTCAGCAGTGCGTCACTCTTTAGATCTTCAATGGAGCAACCGAGCAATTCGGCCGCTTCTTGAAGAGTCTTTCCCTCAACCAAGTGCATGATTCCGTAGCCGTAATCAATGGTAGGCCCGGCCTGAATCCAGGCGGACTCTTTGTAGCCCACGGCCTCCAGAATCTCAACAGGCACACCGAACTCCTTGGCTGCACTGGCAAAAGCCTTCTCGAGGTCTTCCAAGCCGGGGTGTGCTCCTTTCAGAGCAATGGCTGGCTCAGCAGCGCCTCCCATGCAACCGACCGGTTCGGCTTGTCCACGGGTCGCCGGCATCATCACAACAGCAAGTGCCAGCAACGCCAGGAACAGACGTGCCGTCGGCATCGTTCGCATACTCATTCTTTTCCTCCTGCTACGGTGATCCCATCGGATCACTCATCAAGGATTTCATGCTTCCCTCACAAGCTCATTGCGTTGATCACAGTGCATCTCATAGGAAACCTCAGCAACGCAAAGCTTGTTCCGATAGGTGTCGAAACTCTTTGGGCATCGCCTCCTTTCCCAAGAAAAATGAATACCATCCTGCTAGAGATCGCGGCTGATCTGTGGAGCAGAATGGGGAAAACTCTTTCGTGTAAATGCAGGTAATCGCTTACGAAACCGTGTCAAACGCATCGCAGTACAACTCCCCGGAGCAGAAAATCCTCGTCAACATTTCAGAGAAATTCCGCGCGTTCCTTTTCTTCCCGAGTAAATACCGCTAATCCAATCCCAATTATCCGCCCAGTCCGACTTCGGATGACCAAAGCAAAACAGAAAAAAAGCCCGAATACAATACAACACACCACAATCCATTCCGACTCGTTTATATAAGTTTTACTGCTACCGAAGGGTACTGTCAAGGATTTTTTGCGGCATACTTCTCTTGCTTTTCGTGGCTGACTGTGGAAGCATTGGCACCAAGTCATTCGCTTTCTCGCAGATAGGCGAACTCCATTCTGAGCAGGCCAGCACCTGTGGGCGTGTGGGCTATGTTCGCTCTTGAAGACGCTTGCTCGGTAGATGGCACGCTTGTTCTGAGCCGAGTGTTACTACAGGAGTAAGGGAGATCTACTGCATTTTCAATGAAAGGTGCGGCGGCTGGAATCTTGCTCTTTTGGGGAATCTTTGCGGGCGTCATGTCCGTCTACCTCTTGACGCTCTGTCCCTCGATCTACTGGGGGGATTCTGCGGAGTTTGTGACGGTGGTTCACACCCTCGGAGTCCCTCACCCTACGGGCTATCCACTCTACTGCATCTTTGGCAAGATTTTCGACCTGCTGCCTTTTGGGAATCCTGCCTCGCGACTGAATCTGTTTTCCGCTCTTGCTGCTTCTCTCGGGGTGGCCGTGGTCTTTCTCATTGTGAGAGCATCCTTGCTTTCAGCACCTGAACTCAGCAGCCGGTCTTTGGCGATGGCATTCTGGGCGGCGGCCTGCCTCGCCTTCACCCAACTCTATTGGTCTCAGGCAATTATCGCCGAAGTGTATTCTCTCAGTGCGCTCCTGATTGCCCTTTTGATCCTTGTCAGTTTTCGGAATTGGCATGTTCCTCAGCGAAGCTATGAGATCGCTTTTGGACTTCTGGCCGGTCTGTGTCTGACGCATCATGCTCAGTCCGTGTTTGTCATCATGCCATTGGGACTTCTGATGATATGGCGAATGGGCTTCTCCACAGGGTACATGAGGCGTTGGCTTGCTATGGGAGTGTGTGCCATAGTGCCCTTGGGACTGTACCTGTACCTGCCTCTTCGTTCCCGTGCCAACCCACCAATAGACTGGGGAAATCCCGAAACACTGGCCAATTTTCTCTGGATGATCTCCGGTGGACAGTTCAAAATGTTCCTTTGGAAAGGTTTGACCGGATCGAGTTCGCTGTTGGCGTACTGGAGCCGCATGACTACGTTCTACGCAACTCAGTTCTGGAGCCAATGGCATCTATTGAGTCTTCTGATTCCATTCGGAATTCGGAGGCTCTGGAAGCATGACCGAGCGCCCTGTTTCGCACTTGTTGTCGCTTGGGTGGCGTTGGTCTTTCACGCCCTGAACTATCAGGTTGGCGACTTGGAAGTGTATTTCCTGCCCACTTATTTGATCGCCGTTGTGTTCATGGCACACGGGCTTTTTGATATCCTGGAGTGGCTTGGGCAACGTGCGAGTCCTTCCTATACAAAGGCGCTCAATGCCGCGGTGTTGTGTATTCCACTGGCCTTTCTGACGGCAAACCTGCCTTACGTCAGTCTTTCAGGATTCCGAGCAGCGGAAGACTACGGAGTTTCAGTCTTCGAGCAAGTGCAGGCGCCCGCAGTGATCATCACTCATTCTGACAATGACATCTACCCACTCTGGTATCAGAAGTACGTCTGCGGCCTGGGGCAGGATGTGGCTGTCGTGGGAGCCAATTTCCTCTCGTCCCCCTGGTACGAACCCATGCTGCTGCGGGAAGGCATCCAAACCACACTGCCTTCAGAGATATATCAGTCAAGACAAGAGTGGATGC
Organism: Candidatus Omnitrophota bacterium; assembly: GCA_029558215.1. Taxonomy (GTDB): domain Bacteria; phylum Hinthialibacterota; class Hinthialibacteria; order JAKQFZ01; family JAKQFZ01; genus JAKQFZ01. Next base: position 7,579 of record JAKQFZ010001126.1, on the reverse strand, counting down.
AGGCGATCTGGCGGAAGATCATCAGCCCAACCAAGGCATCCCACAGAATCTACTCCACCCGACCGCTTGAATACAACCAACTCGACTGTTTTATGTCCCCGGCAGCGATCCCTGGCTTCACATGGTCGCCACTGTTCCTGCTTCATTTGCGTTCCGCACCCTTTCCATTGAGGCAAGTGCCTGTCAAGGTAGACTATTCGAATGTCTCGGAGCGGTATCTGCAGTACCTGCCACTGCCGTTCCTCTTCCAGATGGATCAGGTATTGATGGAACTGGACGGATATCGGCGTGTGGACTTTGGTGTCTGGACGCCCATGGAGGCACAACGATGATCTGGCTCGTCATCCTGCTTGCCGTTGTGCTCCCCGAGGACCGAGGTGGGCTGGCAGATACCTTGTTTCTGCTTATCACCGGTGGATGGTTTGTGTTTCGACTCTGTGTTCTGGTGTGGCACAAGATTCGCGATCAGAAAGTGGATATTCCTCATGTCACTTGGGCTGCCTTCAGTCTCGTCATTCTCTTCTTTGCCTCCCTGGCGACCTACGGCTCCATCTGTCAACATACCAGTTTCACGGCACTTCGCCTCGTTGTTGCCAATGCACTCGTGTTTGTTGCGATCACAGAAGTGGGCAAGCGCGCTGGTGTTGGCATGATGTTGCTCCTGACTCTCATCGGGCTGCTCGGAACGCTTATTCCCCTTTCTCCGCTGAATCGTTGGGTTCACCGATTTGTGTTCAGCCTTCCACACGGCTCTAATCTGTTGGATGCTCTCTTGGGGCGCTCCGGACTGCTGACTCTCGTATTCCTCCCTCCAACGGTCTACGTGTTGCTGCTTGTACTGAGTGACCTCAGTTGTTCCGCACCGGTAAGTCAGACAGACGCAACAGGTTGTGAAACCACCCTGCACCGAATCATCCGTAAGATGTTCTCAAGCGTGGGCATCGTCTTCACCCTGTGCCTCTGGTTCTTGTTTGCCTTCACTGTGGCCTGGGGGAATCCGAAGAATCTGCTGTTTGTCACACTTCCGGCCGCGCTCGTGGTGTTCGGTACTGCCCGAATCGGAGCCAGCTCAGATCGCTCCAGAAGGGCAATTCTGCTGGCCTTGACCATCTTTCTCAGCGTTGCGCTGGCGCACTATTCAACGGCAGGTTTTGTTGGACGTCTGGTGCTGGAAACTCTCAAGAGAAGCCCGGGCCTATCTCTGGGTATTCAAATGGCGGAACCTTCCATAGTTCGCGCTTCTGTGGACAACCTGCCGGCAGGAACGGGGCTTGGCACACTTGAGGACGTCCTTCCCCAGTATAGACAACTTGGCCAGTGGCGCTTGGTCTGGGGTGGCGCCTACCGGGTCATTCAGGCCGAGATGGGCTGGACTTGGCTGGCAGTTGCGGTTCTTTTGTTCAGCGCCGCACTCGCCTCATTCGTTGAGAGATGCCTGAAGATGCGCAAAGCGGGACCCGACTGGCGCTTGGTCTATCTCGGTTCTCTGCTGGTCTCGCTGCTCATGGCGGGCTTTGCTGATGTTCGCGTCCATCTGCTTTTGTGTCCGCTCGTGTGGATCATCCTGGGGGCACTCGTCGCGTGGCGACCTGCACGGGAGAAAGAGCAGACGTCCAGTCAGGCAACGGCGGGATCATCCTCTCGGAGTTGGGTTGGCAGGCATCTGCTGGTTGTGACTCGTTCCTTTCTTCTTTCACTCTTGCTGATGGCCTTTGTCGTCAATCTGCATCGAAGCATCCGAAACAAGGTCGGGGATCTTCATTTCAACAGAGCAGCGGCCTTGGTCGCAGATCCTGAAAGCCGTCGTGCTGCCATTCTCACAGAGCTGGTTGAGGCGTCTGAATGGTCGCCTTTGGACAGTCGAATTGACTATGAGATTGCTCGGACTTTTCTTCGAGCCTTTCGAAATCCGCCTTCTTCCCCAGGAGTTCAAGAGCGACAAAACGCCCGACTGGCACTGGATACAGCAATTGCCAAGTGTCCGCTTCGCGCGGATTATCGAGGACTTCTGGGGCAGGTGCTTTTCCTGGAAGGAGATACGGCAGGGGCATTGCAGATGTACCAGTCGGCAATACAGGTGGATCCCCTGAACGCGCTTTGGCGTCAAAGTCTGGCCGACCTTTACGAGACTATGGGCAACTTGCCCGAAGCCGAAAGGCATCTGCGGGTGCTCTGTGATCTGCTGCCGTTTTCGGGTGAAGCGCGGTACAATCTCGCGCGTGTCCTGGAAAGACAGGGATGGAAGCAAGAGGCTCTCAGCATTTACAGGGCTGCCATGGAAGTGCAGCCGGGTTATCTTCCCGCTTTTGACAAGGATCGAGAGTCTCAATACTGACTGAGTTTACGGAATCTTATCTTAAGGAGAGAATCTGCGTGGAGAAGAGACGACTGGGACAGACAGACATGGTGGTGACACGTATCGGGTTGGGCACCATTCCGATCATCAAGGAGAGCAAGTGGCGTGCGGTGCGGATCATCCACAAAGCCTTGGATTTGGGAATCAACTTCATTGACACAGCGCGCGCTTACGAAGACAGCGAAGAGAAAATCGGAGAGGTCATGAAGACGCGGCGTTCGGAGTGCTTCCTGGCCAGCAAGTCGCATTTTCGAACCGCATCAGAAACCACGGAGGCGCTGGAGACCTCGCTCCGCAATCTGCAGACAGACTATCTCGATCTCTATATGCTTCACGACATCTCGGCACAGGATCGATGGGATTTGGTCTTTGCTCCCAATGGAGCCTTTGAGGCAGTCAAGAAGGCACAACAACAGGGGAAAATCCGCTACATCGGCGTCAGCGGACATAACGTTCCCATGCTCATGGATTTAGCCAGAATGGGGGAGTTCAGTGTCATTTTGACCTGCTACAATTTCATGACATTGGAGCCTGAATACGAACTCATTCCACTTGCCCAAAGCAAGGGGGTTGGGGTGCTGGTCATGAAACCGAATGTCGGTGGTGTTGCATTTCGGCTGATTCGGCCAGGCAAGGACGGCCAGGAACCCCAACCGTCTGACATCAAACCGAGAGACACACTGCGGTTTGTCCTGAGCAACCCGGGAGTGGACTGTGCCTTGGTCGGTCCGAAACGGGTCGGAGAGATGGTCGAAAATTACAGGTTCGCCAACAGATTCGAACCCATGGATGAAACCGAACGTCAGAAGTTCATCGAGTCAGGGCAGTCGCTTTTTCCCAAGATGCCGCTCTGTCAGGACTGCGGTTACTGCGAACCGTGTCCGGCCGGCATTCCCATTGCCAAACTGATGGTTCTCTATCAGAACCTTTGTCGTCTATTCTTTGAATGGCCTCGCAGCAGAAAGGAATATCACAAACTTCAACCCGATGTGGCTGCTTGTACCGACTGCGGAGCCTGCGAAGAACGCTGCCCACAGAAGCTGAACATCCGAGAGCGCCTTCGAAATGCCAAGAAGCGACTGGATCATCCGGTGTAGGGCGGCGTCACTTCGGAGCAGGTTAGCACCTGCACGCATGTGGGCTATGCCCACTCCCTTGGACGCTTGCTCGGTAAATGACGCGCTTCTTCCGAACTGAGTGTCACTTCGGAGGTTCACAGTACTCACAGGCTCTACCGCCTATGACGTAAATGCTGTTCCGAAGAACTTCTACCCGAAACTGACCCTGTGGAGCACTCATCTCCGTCAGCCGAAACCACTGGTTGGCCGTCGGATCAAAGACTTCTGCGGTGGAGACAAAACCGTTTGTAGAATCCCCACCAAACGCGTAGATCTTGTTCTTCAGCACAACAGCCTGGAAGAAACGACGCGCTTGCGTCATGCTTGATATCAGCGTCCACGAACGGTCTTCAGGATCGAAAAACTCACAATAAGGGGAATGTCCTCCCAACGCATAGATCCTGTTGTTCAGTACGACCGCCTGAAAGGTGTCGTGAGGTCTTCGCATTTCTGGAAGCGCCTGCCAGGTGTTCGAATTGGTATCGTATACCTCACAGGTGGACAGGGCATCTGAATAGGATCCTCGGTCGGTCCTCCCTCCCAACACGTAGATGTTCCCATCAAGAACAACAGACTCAAAGAGAATCCGCGCCTGATTCATGCTCGCCAGCATTGTCCATGAACCGGTGGCCGGATCGAACACCTCACAACTGGAGAGATCCTCTGATAGGTTGTTACATCCTCCCATGACATAGATCTTCCCGTTCAGTGCAACCGCCCGAAAGGCGGCTCTTGCTTCGTTCATATCGGGCAGACACTCCCACGTGCCCGTGTTCGTGTCGAACACTTCACAGCTGGAAAGAAAAACGTCCCCTCGGAATTCGTCTCGATACACTCCCCCCATGACATAAATTCTGCTCCCAATGAGCACCGAATCAAAATCAGATCGGGCGACCTGCATATTCCCCAACTGTGTCCAAGTTTTTGACTCAGGATCCAACACTTCGCAGGAAGACAGCATTCTAAGGCCGTTGCCGAAACACAATCCCCCCATGGCATAGATTCTGCCGTTGACAATCTCCGTTGCAAAACTGTAGCGCACCTCGATCATCTTGGGCAAAGGTTTCCACAGCACTGGTATCACAGGCGGCGGCATCGGGGAGACAGGTAGTAATGGCGGAGCGACTGGGGATACGGTACTGGGCGTCTCCCCTGGCTTCTCACCCTTGATCTCTCTGTAGCAGCCACAGAGAATAGGTACGAGCAAAAAAACAAACAAAAGTCTTTTCATGAACATCCCCTTCTGGCCATTTGGACTTGATTCGCAGCATGAATGCTGTAATCTGTCTCCATGATTCATAGAGGATCCGTCGTAAGGCGCATGCGTTCTCTGGCCGTGATGACTCGTCCCTGGGCGTCCACCACCTTGACCGACCCGCTCATCAGTCGGGTGCTCCAGGCCGTGGCTTTGGGAAATTCGTCTTTGCATTCCCAAAGGTATGGGATCGGTAAGAAACCCTGGACAAGAATATTGTACAGCCCCTCTGCCGAATAGGGGGCAGGAACGGTGCGTTCGATGCTCTCCAAAACGGTGCGGGCTTCGGAGAGAAGTTCCGCTGTTCGTTCAGTGACCTGTGGGTGCTTTGCCATATCGTCAATGTGACCTCTGGCACGCAGACGGCGGTACTGCTCCAAAGCGTAGCGGGTGACCTGGATGCTTTCGTTGACAACTGCAGGATCCGCAAGATGAGAGCCTTCGGAATAGCTGACTACGTGAATGAGCGGTGGACTTGTCGGATCATGAGGCTCGATGTCATCCATGAGTGCCGTCACTGCGGCCAACTGCGCTTTCGCCTTTTCAGCATCCGGCGAGAAGTAGTCCAAGCCTCCACGTGGCTGTAAGAAGACATGGAAATGCTCGTCCTCGATCTCCCGAACCAGCTGCAGCAGGGCGCGCGCTTTAGCCAAGTCCTGAATTCCCCAGGTTGCCTTGGGTGTGTTGAGCATGATCTGCAAAACCAGGGTTCGCACTCCTTGCGCCTTTGCGGCTCTTGCGGCAAGCACCGCAGAGACGATGTAGGTGACATCATCGGCACCCCGAAAGGCGAAGTGGTGTGGAACGTTGGGTTCATAGGGTTTGCCAGTGGACGCGATGAACCGAAGAGTTTCCAGATGCTGCTGGAGATTGTCTCGAACCGAGTACGGCCCTCTTCCATCTATTCTGGAAAACCACCACAAGGACAAGGCATGCCAGGCAATGTGTATCGTCCTCTCAAACATCCGGGCAAGGTCAACCACATCGCGTGTGCCTGCATAGGAACGAACCAGCATCGGACGGGCAATACGCCACGTTTCAGCGAACTCTTCCGGAGAGTTCAAAGGGACTCCACCACCGTTAGGTCGGTTTCCCCAGTCATCGCCGAAATTGGATTGCGTGAGTTGCGAAGTGCCGATGGAAAGCACGTCGAGCAGTCCGGAATCCGCCAGTTGCTTTGTCCATTCGAAGAACAGTTTCACCGCACTCTGTCGGTCGGGAAGATACGGTCCAACGTGCGCCCTCATGAGAGGGGGCAGTCCGCATTGAGTTCCGTGATGGATGCGATCCCAAAGCGTCTCCTGATCGGTGCCAAACCCTTTTGACGCTTTTCTGTCCACGCGCTTGATGCCGCGATAGTCTGCGCGTTGAATCAGGTTCCTGCCAAACGCGAGGCGGTCTTCGTCATACGTTGCTCCGGCAGCAATCTCACTTGGCAGAAGCCTTGTATCTATCCCCAGCAGTCGAAGGCATTCAGCGGGAGTCTCATCACCGGCGAAGACTGCTGTCACTTCGGGAATGTCGCGCTCGACCAGTTGACATGCCAAGGGGAGACCACCGAAATAGATCGCTTTGACCGTTCCTCCCTGGTCAGTAAACAGGCGACGCCTCTTCATCTGGGAAACAAGACGCCCACATGCCGCAGCGCCGTCCTCGGGATCCAGCCGGTAACTAAATCCCAAGGCTGTGATGCGGTCGTCACGAAGCCATCGCTCGATGATCGGAATGCTTGCCGGATTGTCCAGTGCGCCAACGGCTTCACATACTGTGGCGTCTGCCTGTACGGACTCGAAGCCGCACTCGGCGAGAATCTGAGCCATTGAACTGATACCGAGGGTATGGGCATCCAAGGCAGGATGGACAAAACCAAAACGGTCTTGACGAGTAAGGGTCGGTCGCATGGCAGCCTCCCTTTACACAGGATTCGTCGCAGTTGCGGGTTCGGCTCCGACCACGAGAAGCCGAATGTCCTTCACGGACATTCCTTTGATGCCAAGGCTCTCCGCGGTTCTCCCTTCCGCCCAGTAGTCGGTGCCATGCATGATCGAAGCGATGTGAATCATCGCGTGAATGGTCGGCGTTGGAACGTTCAGCATATCCCCGATGGACGCGAGCGGGACAAGACTTGCGGGCACGTCTTCCGTGATGTAGCGGTGTTGGACTGTTCTGGGAGCCTTGATGCCGGCATATCCCGTGTTGGCATGCATGGCATCCAGGAGTGTCCTGCCCGCGGCATCATAGGCAAGATACAGCCATTCGCGCGCCGTGTTGGCGCGAATGCCCAGCGCACCTGCTACCGCGACGCGTTCCGCATCTATCGCTTCAAGAACCGAGGCAACGGCATGGGAAACCCCCTCTGTGTAGTATTCAAAGTCGCCGTGACTTTCCTCAATTCGCGCCGCGTTGAGAATTGTAATTGCGGGATGAAAAACCGCGCCGATGTTGTCAAAACTGGTCTTGAGCACATTGTCTCCCGGGACGAATTGCGGAAGCGCCTTGTGTATCACCGGCAGGATGTCGGTCACGTCATAGGCGGGAAGCGTTGCGATGGGCACCGAGTTCTTGATCCGAAGAATATGCACCAAACCGGGATTGGTCACCCGAGAAGCGTACAACAGCGTTTGGGCTTCCCCGATGAACACGCGAGTCTTCGGGTTGCGTTCCTTGAGAATTCGGGCTGCCTCCAATGCGCCGCCCGTACGTCCAGGATTCAAGACCAGGATTTGCCCGTCTTTGACGTGGGGAGCAATCGCTTCCACGATACTCCGATGCCCAGTGGCCGGCACGACGACCATCAGCACATCGGCATCTTGAACGGCAAGCTGCGGATCGGACGTGACCAGATGGAGT
>JAKQFZ010001125.1 GCA_029558215.1 Candidatus Omnitrophota bacterium | reverse complement strand
TCTGTTCAATCTGTTCGGGGAAATAACGGAGCAGATTGTCCTCCAGGCGGTACTGCTGACTTTGGTGGTTTGCCTTCATCAACTTCAAACGAGCGACATCCACATCCAGGTCCATCTTCTCCTTGATACGCTCATCACCGGCGCACAGAGCTTTGATTTCTGCGTAAGACAATGCCGTTTCGTCAATATCGTCGCAGGCTCTCACAGGAGATTTGGAAGTCATAATCTGCGAGATAAACTTCTGCTTGTTCTCCAAGGTCTGCCAGAGGTACGCATCGAAGGTCGCTTCCGTTACATAGCGGTAAATGTGAACTTCGGGATTCATATTGCCTTGGCGAATGATACGACCGGAACGCTGTTCCAAGTCGCCGGGTCTCCAGGGTGCGTCAAGGTCATGGAGGGCGATAAGTCGGTCCTGGACGTTCATACCGGCTCCCATCTTAAAGGTCGAACCCATCAGAACACGAACCTGTCCCGAACGGACTTTACTGAACAGTTCCTTTTTACGGGCTTCGGTGTTCGCTTCGTGGATGAAAGCAATCTGTTCTCTCGGAATACCCTTGGCAACGAGCTTGTCACGAATGTCATCGTACACGGTAAAGGTTTGTTCCTCCTCTGTGCCGCCGTCTTTCTCTGCAAGGTGCTCCAATGCTCGGAGTTCGGGGCTGTCGAGATTTCCTGCAGGAGCTTTGGCAGCTCGCTTGGTTGCCGTGCTTTTCGGTGTGCTCAAATCACAGAACACAAGCTGGGTCAGCTTGTCAGCGTGACCATTCTCCCAAATGCGGTGAATGTTATCTACGCACATATTGACCTTGCTGGTCGGCTCATCGGGAAGATTGGGGTTGATGATACGCTGGTCAAGACCGAGCTTGCGACCGTCTGAGGTAATGCGGAGCATATTGTCAACGGACGGGTCAACCTTACCCGAATGAACCGCAGAGGCTCTTTCGGATAGCTCCTGTACCATCGTCTTTTGGATTTCCGTAGGCTGTGCCACTTCGTTGTGGTAGATGGGCGTTGGGGTCGGCAGGTTGAGCTGGTCGGCTGTCTTAATATCTGCCGCCTCTTTGAACAGGTTCATCAGTTCGGGCAGATTGAAAAACTTTGCAAAACGGGTTCTTGCCCGGTAGCCGGTTCCTTCCGGTGCAAGCTCAATGGCGGTGGTGGTTTCTCCGAAGGTGGAAGCCCAACAGTCGAAGTGTGCCAAGCCCTTGCCTCGGATGGTGTCGTGCTGCAGGTATCGCATCATGGTGTACAGCTCGGTCATGGAGTTTGAGACGGGTGTGCCCGTTGCGAATACCACGCCTCGGTTGTCGGTCAACTCGTCGATATAGCGGCATTTGAGCAGCATATCCGAGGATTTCTGTGCGTCGGTGGTCGAGAGACCTGCCACGTTTCGCATTTTGGTGTAGAGGAACAGGTTCTTGTAGTTGTGCGCCTCGTCCACATACAGATGGTCCACACCGAGCTGTTCAAAGGTGATGACATCATCCTTGTGGGAACTGTCCTGCAATTTCTGCAGTCTTGTTTCCAAGCCCTTTTTGGTTCTCTCCAGAGATTTGATGGTGAAGCGTTCGGCTCGGCTGGCTTTCAGTTCCTCCAAGCCTTCCTCAATCTCTGCAATCTGCTCCTGTAAGAGCCGTTCCTGCCTCTCCTGGGAAACGGGGATACGCTCAAACTGGCTGTGTCCGATGATAATGGCATCGTAGTCGCCGGTGGCAATTCTGCCGCAGAACTTTTTACGGTTTCTCGGCTCAAAGTCCTTTTTGGTTGCGGCAAGAAT
>JAKQFZ010001112.1 GCA_029558215.1 Candidatus Omnitrophota bacterium | reverse complement strand
CAAGAAACCGATACCCGGACGATGGGTGATCCTTCTCGGTGTGCTTTCTGTTGTGCTGATGCTGCTTTTCTATGCGCTATTGTCACACCGGCAACACCAGAAATCACCTGAGGACACCACCATCCCCAACTGGAGCCAACTTGTCACGGGAGTCCGGCAGGCAACAGAGATCAACTCCTGTTCCGAGGAACGCTGGATCGTCGTGGATTCCAGGGCAACAGCTACACGACTCTTTCTTGGACTGCTGATCGCCATTGTTGGGGCGATCGTTATCGGACTGTTGATGGGGTGCTTCGGCTTTCTGGAAGCGTTGCTGGTTCCACCGCTATCCCTGCTGGCAAAAATCCCGCCAACCGCGGCGTTGGCTGTGTTCTTCGTGTTGGTTGGAACGAACATGAAGATGTTTGCCGCCATGATTGCATTCGGAGTGCTGCCAACGCTGGCACAGTCGGTCTATCTTTCGATTCGAGCCGTTCCCAACGAGATGCTCTACAAAGGCTACACCTTGGGCGCTTCGCATGTCGAAGTAGTCTGGAACATCATTGTTCGGATTATCCTGCCGGATCTCATTGACGCCGTGCGTCTTCAAATTGGTCCAGCGATGGTCTATCTCATTGCCGCAGAGATGGTCTGCGCCGATGTAGGCTTTGGATACCGGATTCGACTTCAGTCAAGGCTTCTCAACATGAATGTTGTCTACCCCTACTTGGGTGTTCTGGCGGCGTTCGGTTTCGGGATGGACTATGGGCTGAGACTGCTTCAAAGACTGTGCTGCCCATGGTTTGTCAGCAGGGAGAGGACATGATGAAACAACGGGATGTTGTCCTCGAATGCCGAAACATCAGCCATTGGTTTGGCCCCAAGCGGGTGCTCTTCGAAGTAAACCTGAAAGTGATCCGTGGTGAGATCGTCTCCCTGGTGGGGCCAAGCGGCTGTGGGAAATCCACCTTGCTCAGAGCGATCATTGGAACGCACCTCCCCTGTCAAGGCGAGGTTCTCATTCAACGCTCTGACGCCGATACTCCGGAGCCGGTCAGACGGCCGGGACGCGATCGGGGAATTGTCTATCAGCATTACTCTCTCTTTCCATTTCTCACGGCTCTTGAGAACGTGGCATTTGGCCTGATGTTCAGCCAGACCTCCCCGCCATACCGGGCTTTCCAGTACCTGCGTTGGAGGAAACTGAGAAAGTCCCATCTGGCAGAGGCGACCGCGCTTCTGGAGAGACTTCGACTCGGTGACGCAATTCACCAGTATCCTCATGAAATGTCAGGCGGAATGCGCCAGCGTGTTGCTATCGCTCAGGCGCTCATCATGAAGCCTGAAGTGCTCCTGCTCGACGAGCCATTTGGTGCTCTCGATGAAGCCACGCGCGAAGAACTTCAGCGGATGCTCTTGACCCTTTACCTGGAAAACTGTCAGGCCATGAAAAGGGGAGAAGCTCCACCGTACACTTTCATGATTGTGACCCACGAGCTCAACGAGGCTATCTACGTCGGAGATCGGGTGATCGGGTTGTCGCAGTACTGGGACTGGAAGAGTGAAAAACACACGACCTGTCCGGGTGCCACCATTGTCTACGATCAGGTAGCGCCTGTAGAACTGCCTGACGAGGAGAGAAACTATGAACTCTTCAAGAAGCAGCGCGAAGAGATCCGACAGACGGCATTCGATGCGACTTTCCTTCAGCCGAGAGATCGTTTTCTCGGATTCTGGGACAGTGTCGAGTCAGGCAAGGGGGAAGGGGTGCTGGCATGAACGCAGTGGAACATGAGTTTCTCAAGTCAGCAGCGCGTGTGTTAAACTCAGGACAGACGCGAACGCTGGTCTTCACTGGAAACATCCACGATCTGTTCCGTCTCAAATCGGGAGAGGAAGACGAGTACGTTCCTCTGGTCAGTCTTCTGACATCTCAATGGAGCGTTCCCAATCGCATTATCGTTGTCTACGAACTCAATGGACCCATTCGATTTGTTCGACCTGCCGATCGTGACAAGGTGCGCGATGCCTGGCTCAACTGGCGAGTCGGGCTGGACTCCAATGCACTGGCGGTGGAAGTCATGCTCTCGGCGGGGAAGATTCGCGCCGAGCTGGAGACGATGAGCAAGGCATTCGACGCCAACCTCAGCACGGCCGTAGGGAATCCAACTGTTGCCCTTGAACTTCTTCGGCAGTTCTGTCTTTGTTCTCGAACCACCTTGGGCGGAAAGCCCATCTTGCTGGAAGGTCTGATTCTGATCATCGAGGCAGCGGATCTTCTCATTCCTGAGGGTGAGATCAGCCGACTCTCTGATGCGGATCGCCATCGGGTGAGCATCTGCCAGGACTGGTTCTCGGATCCAGGCTTTGTGAATGGAAACGATTCGGTCATCCTTCTGGCGGAGTCCCGAAGTCTGATCAACCATCGGGTGGCAACGCTCCCACAGATTATGGAAATCAAGGTTCCCTCCCCGGATCAGAAAGTCCGCCAGGAGTGCATCGAGTGGTATGGTGGGAGACTGCCGGAAGGGCGCACACTGCGCCTTTGGTCCAGTCCACAGAACCTGGCGCGTTTGACTGCAGGTCTGTCCATCCACGCGTTGATCCAGCTTCTCAAAGGTGCCTGT
>JAKQFZ010001080.1 GCA_029558215.1 Candidatus Omnitrophota bacterium | reverse complement strand
GGACTGTGAAGATGAAGATACCCAGAACCGGGATCGCCAGCAGGGTCTTGTCGAAATTGTGGTCAAGCAGAGATCCGAGGACCTTCTTGTTGGACGGAAGCTTTCTGCCATTCTTCAGAGCTGCCTCCTCGACCATGTTCTCCTGAACATTCATTCTCCAGATGAAAATGAACGCCGCAATGATGACGATCGAGAGGATACCAAACAGAAGAATCAGGAAGGAGTTATCGCCGTATACCGTGTGGCGATGAACTCTTGTCGTCTCGACTGTTCCGAGCGTATTCAGCTTGCTCAGGTATTTCCAGCCGAAGCCGATCATATAAAGGAAGAAAAGAAACTCGAGCGCCAGATATGTGATGCCCTTGACGATCTGTCCTCTCATCAGAGGACCGAAACCGAATACGACGTAGGAGAGACGGGTTTTCCAACCACCATCCTTGAAGGTCGTTCCGATTTCCTTGAAATTTTTTCCGAGTGCCGCGCCGAACGACATACCCGAACTTTTTGCTTTTGCCATCTGCCATTCTCCCCGGTTCCAGCCGGAACCGTGCTAATTACATTTTACAAACGACTCTTTTTCAAAACACAAGCCGGCAGAAGTAACCGCCGGCCTGTGTGTTCTGATTATGATTGTTCAGATATCTGATCTGCAGATCAGCCCTGAGCGTAGGACTTGCATGTATCCTGGAACTTCTGAAGTGTGCTCTTCAGATCGCTGTCAGAAGTAGAGGATGTGATCTTGCCCTGGATAATATCATCGCCAAGGCTCTTTGCGAGATCCCAATAGTCGTTCGGATAGTTGCCCTGCGGGATGTCGTACTGCATCTGTTCATTGAGGGCCTTCAGAGCTTCATCAGACTGAACATCAGAGGACTGCTGATCCTTCAGGTTCGACGGACCCCAGCCGATTGCCTGATAACGGGCAAGCTGAACTTCCTCGCCGGAGAGGTACTTTGCAAGGTCATCGCAGACAGCAAGCTTGTCATCATCTTCCTGCGGCTTGACACCGAGAAGCTTGTAGCCTGAGAAGCCGGACATCTGATATGTCTTTCCGTCTGTGCCAGTCCAGCTCGGCAGCTTCGCGCAAGCGTAGTTGTCACCGAAGAGCTTCTTGACTGTTGCAGCAT
>JAKQFZ010001079.1 GCA_029558215.1 Candidatus Omnitrophota bacterium | reverse complement strand
GCTGTTCCAGTCGGTTGGGGTTCCAGGGTAACTCGTAATGGATCACCTGGCTGGAGATGTGCTGGAGATTGATCCCCTCGCTGATTGCATCAGTGGCAACCAAAATCGCCTTGGATGAATCAGCGAACTTCTCAAATATCTCTTTACGTTGGGTTTCATTCAGCGTACCATCCAGGGTGAAGACATCCATGCCAGTGAAGCGCTGGGTTGACCTCAATTGCTCCGCCACATAGTTCATCGTGTCACGATACTTGGTAAACAGGATCACCTTGTTCTTGACGCGCAGCATGTCACTGAGGACATTTTTCGAGAGCTCAAACAACTTGCTGTCTTTGGCAGGAGTGATGGTTTTCGCTTTGGCGATCAGGCTCTCCAGGATGTTCAGTTCCTGCTCAAGCATTTCCCGTGAACCCGGTGCAACCTTCTCCGAGCGGACGATGATTTCATCCTCGTCGTACAGGTCACTGATCTGTTCATCCAGCACGTTCGCCCTGGCATCATGCTCCGTCAGCCCGGGGTCGTCTTCTGATAGATCTTCAAGGCGTTTGCGCAGTGCGGCTTTTCGATTGTTCAACGAACATCGCAGCGCTTCCGGGCTTGAAAGCGCCCGTTTGTGCAAGTGAAGCACCGCCCAACCCGCCAGGGTGCGGATGCGTTTCTTGGCGTCCTTGGCGTTATCAAGGATCAGGTTCCCATAATCCTGGACAGCACGAATTACTTCCAATTCCTCTGAAGAAAGCTTGATGATGCGTTCTGCCTGGTCACGAGTCGGAAAACTCATTACGGAAGGACCGCTTCTCAGCCAGTCCTCAACGTCAATCCGCCGCCGCTGCACAATGTGATGCTTGGCTTTTGCTGAGTTGATGACGGGGATATGCAGCTCACCAGAGGTGGCATCGACATCAAGCAAATATAAAAGGCTGGCGAATGAGTCAGTGTACCCATTGTGAGGTGTTGCCGTGAGCAGCAATAAGTGATCAATCCTCTTGGCTCGTGAAATCTCTAGCGCTAGATTCCAACGATCCTTGTCCACCTTGTGATCCGAGTTGCT
>JAKQFZ010001067.1 GCA_029558215.1 Candidatus Omnitrophota bacterium | reverse complement strand
GATAACGTGCTGATCTACTACTCTGGTGGGACGCACGAGAAGCCCTGCATCCCCAAACTCCTCCAGGGCACTTCCATCATGCTGACCTTCATAGATAATAGGATCAGCCCGGAGAAGGTATTGTTGCGAATTTGGAGAAGCCGGAAGAAACGATGATGATTGTGTACTACTCAGGGCAGAGTTGTAATGGACACCGTCACGAAGACGTACTGAGAGAGAGAGCAACGATCATGCTTTCCTATGCATGTCAAGATAAGCCAAAGCCGGAGCAGAAGTTTATGAAAATTGTCCGGGCACGAAAGCGTCGGAAATGATCGTGTATCATACAGGAGTATTTCGAGAAGGTCCCCGCGTACCGGACCTGTTCGGCAAGAGAGAGAGCAATAATGCTCACTTATGCCGAGATACATGACAACCTGTGTCAGACAAAGAAATGGTTTATGATGATATACAAGACCAGAATAAGGAGAATGAAGCAATGCCAAAAACCGTGAACAGAGAAGAACTGTTGAAGCAACTGGAAAGTGTCACGCCGGGCCTGTCCCCGCGTGAGATCATCGAGCAAAGCGGCTGCTTTGCCTTCCTCAAGGGCAAGGTGCTCACGTTCAACGATGAAGTCTCTTGCTGGACGAATTGCTGCCTGAGAATCACCGGAGCCGTCCCCGCCAAGCCGCTGCTGGAGTCTTTGCGGAAGATGCCCGAAGAGACGCTGGAGATTGGCGTGGACGACGGCAAACTATCCATCAAGGGCAAAAGAAGGCGGGCACGGGTGGCTCTGGAAACGTCCGTCACACTACCCTTCAAGAGCGTAGGGGAGCCCAAGAAATGGACCACACTGCCGGCGGATTTCCTGGAGGCTGTGAACCTCGTGCACCGCTGTGCCGGCAAGGATGAGGAGAAGCTGGAAGTCTACGTCCATATCCATCCGGAGCGGATCGAAGCCTGCATGGAACATCAGGTAGGCCACTTCCGCACTCATACCGATCTGTCCAAACGTATCCTGGTACGGCGGGACTCCATCAAGCACATCGTCAG
>JAKQFZ010001065.1 GCA_029558215.1 Candidatus Omnitrophota bacterium | reverse complement strand
GTGGGAGCACTCCGTGGCGGTGGCCGTTGCGGCGGAGACACTTGCGAAGGTTCTGGCAAAGCAAGTTCCTGAGTACACTTTTACTGCGGGACTTCTTCACGATGTTGGGAAGATTGCTCTCGGTACATTTGTTGAGGAGTACCTGACTCGCATGCAGATGTATGCCTTGGAAAACAAGGTTCCATTTGAAGAGGCGGAGCGCACTATTATTGGAATGGATCACGCAGAGGCAGGTGCTATTCTATTGGAACAGTGGAGTCTGCCGTCCTGTATGATCAACGTGGTTCGATGGCACCAAGAACCGGATCGGGCTCCAGTTCAGGATTTGGTGATTGATCTGGTCCATGCGGCGGACGCTCTCATGCTCAGTGGAGGGGTTGGGGCAGGTAATGATGGTCTGAATTACCGTTTATCCCGTTCCGTGGTATCGAGGCTCGGGGTCACCATCCATGTTGCTGAGGCGGTGGTCTGTATGACGATGAGCGCGGTGGAAGAGTTGAAGGACAGTTTCCTTGGTGGCTCAGGGAGGTAGGTAGAAGTGGGTTTCAACGTTCTAATTGTGGATGACTCAGTCACTGTTCGTGCCGTCATCGTCAAGACTTTGAGTGTGGCTGAAGTGCCGGTCAACGAGGTATTTCAGGCGGCCAATGGCAAGGAAGCGCTTGATATCCTCGCCAATTCCTGGGTTGACCTTGTTTTTGCCGACATCAATATGCCTGTGATGACGGGGATAGAATTGGTGGATCGAATGGCCGCGGATGGGCTTTTGCAGACGATTCCAGTAGTCATTGTTTCCACAGAGGGCAGCAAAACACGAATTGAGGATTTGAAGGGGAAGGGCGTCAGTGCCTACATTCGTAAGCCATTCACGCCGGAACTGCTTAAGCAGGTTGTGGATATGGTAATGGGGAGTCAAGATGAATGAGGAAATGACAGAAACTCTGAACCGGATCGTCTGTGACGTTTTCGAGAGGATGGCTTTCATGTTTGGTGAGATCGTCGAGAAGGCCAGTCTGCCGAGTCTGCAGCGAACCGGTTACTTGGCAAAGATGGGCTTTGAGGGTCCAATCTGCGGCTCTGTCAGCATGGCAGTGGCGCAGTCCATGTGCCCTGTCATTGCTGCCAATGTTCTGGGAATGGATGAAGACGACGAGTTCGTCACTGAGAAGTCACTCGACGCTCTCAAGGAAATGCTCAATGTCATCTGCGGTCAGATCGTCACCTCTCTGGCTGGTGACGAACCTGTGTTTGATCTGTCAGTTCCTCAGGTTGTAGATATTGGTGCTGACGAGTGGAAGAGCCTGATGGATCAAGAAGAGTCACTTGCATTCATTGTTGACGATGAGCCGGTGCTATTTCACCTTACCTTGGAGAGTCGCTGAGGAAGACATATTGATGCGATGAATGAAATGCTTTCGAGTCCACGCAAGATCCGTGTTCTTATTGTTGACGATTCCGCAGTTGTTCGAGCCATATTCTCCTCAGAGTTGTCCAGTGATCCCACGCTTGATGTGGTTGGCACGGCACCCGATCCCTATGTAGCGCGAGACCTGATTGTACAGAAGAAGCCGGATGTCGTGGTTCTGGACATTGAGATGCCTCGGATGGATGGTGTCACGTTTCTGCGCAAGTTGATGAAGTACTATCCGCTGCCTGTAATCATTGTTTCTTCCTTGACTCCCAAAGGTGGCGATTTGGCCATTGAGGCTCTTGAGGCCGGTGCGGTTGAGGTCATGTGTAAGCCTGGGACTGCCTATACGGTTGGCGACATGGCGGTACAACTTCGTGAGAAGATTCGGGCGGCCTCCTTTGTCCGAGTTCAGAAAAGGGATCCTTCTTTGCAGAAACAACGCGTGGCGGCTCCCACGCTTGCAATGACGCGAACAACAAATAAGGTTGTTGCCATGGGAGCTTCCACAGGAGGGACACAGGCATTGGAAGCCGTTCTGACGAAGCTTCCAGCTGACTGTCCAGGCATCGTGATTGTCCAGCACATGCCAGAGCATTTCACTCGGTCGTTTGCCGAACGCCTGAACACCTATTGTCCCATGGAGGTCAAGGAAGCTGAGAACAATGACAGTGTGGTGCCAGGTCGTGCCCTTATCGCTCCCGGAAACTATCACATGCTTCTTCGAAGATCGGGCGCGCGTTACTATGTTGAAGTCAAGAGTGGTCCCTTGGTAAATCGGCATCGTCCTTCGGTGGATGTGCTTTTCAAATCTGTCGCGAGATATGCGGGTCGAAATGCCGTCGGAGTCATCATGACAGGTATGGGGAACGATGGAGCTCAAGGATTGCTCGAAGTCAGAAATGCCGGTGCCGAGACGATTGCACAAGACGAAGCATCCTCTGTTGTTTTTGGGATGCCCAAGGAAGCTATAGAACTCGGTGCAGCCAGCCACATCCGTTCGCTGGATTTCATACCAGCCAAGATTCTCGAGCTTGTCTGAACGTTCGATCAGTTGTGTCGGAAGACGAGTTTCTGGAGTTCAAGTCCTTCAACAGCCTTCAGCTTCGCGGCCATCTCATCAATTGTCTTGTCCTCACCGACCATCTCCAGAATCAAGACTCCACCTTGAGCGCAGAAATTCTCGTCCACTTCATGCAGACCGAGCCGAGTTCGGATATGGCATCCGTATTCGGTGAGAATCTCCTGGACTCGAACCGCGTTCTTCATGCGGTTGGTGATGTGGACTCCCAGAATAATGTGATCCTTCATTGTGGCACTCCCTTAACGAAAATATAGCCGTGTCTGTCCTTCAACAGAACACATCTCTTTTTCCTGCTCGCACTTGTTGCACAAGTCCGAGTGAAATCTCCCTTTGCTTGTCATCCATCTGTGCGAGGGTCTTCTCAATAAGAGCCTCTCCTGCTTGTCGTGTTTCCTCGGAAGCGTAGTCAAGCAGATACTCAGTAAAGGTTGACAGAGCATTGGGATCACAATGGTATTTGATGTCTCCGGGCTTGGCCAGATCCATGAAGTCCTGCCCCGTTCTGCCGAGCCGATAGCAGCCCGTGCAAAACGACGGGATATAGCCAAGAGACGCAACGTCTCGGATGACTTCATCCAGTGTACGGTGATCACCTAACGAAAACTGGCTGGAATCGGGGTCGCGATCATCTTCAGAGTAGCCGCCAGGATTAGTGCGACTGCCCGCAGAGATCTGTGATACGCCCAAGGCGAAAGACTCCCTTCGAGTCTCAGGTGACTCCCGAGTCGAGAGGATGATTCCCGTGTATGGGACAGATATCCGCAGGATGGCGATAATTTTTCGGAAATCCTCGTCAGAAACAGGGAATGGGGGGTGTTCAGACATTTCCGAACCAGTTGCAGGTTCCAATCGAGGTACACTGATCGTATGGGGTCCAACTCCGAATGTCTTCTCAAGATGGGCGACATGTTGAAGTATCGCAAGAATCTCAAAACGCCAGTCGTACAGCCCGAAGAGCACCCCCACGCCAACGTCATCAATGCCTGCAGTCATCGCCCTATCCGTTGCGGAGATCCGCCAATCATAGTCACGCTTCTTGCCGCTGAGATGCACTCGCTGATAGGTCTCCCGGTGATAGGTCTCCTGGAATAGCTGGTAGGTTCCTATGCCTGTGGCTTTCAGCATGCGGAACTCGTCAAGAGTCAGAGGGGCTACATTCACATTTACGCGACGTATCTCCCCTTTGTCGGTCTTGACACTGTAGACCGTCTCAATGGATCTAGTGACGTAGGAGAAGCCTTCTTTGGGATAGGCCTCGCCCACGACGACCAGAAGCCTCTTATGCCCCTGATTTACCAAAGTGACGACCTCACGGGCAATCTCTTCCTGGTCGAGAGAACGACGCTTGACCGCTTTGTTCTTTGCTCGGAATGCACAGTAGAGGCACTCATTCTGACAGAGATTTGAGATGTACAATGGGGCGAAAAGAACAAGCCTCTTGCCATATATTTGTTCCTTGATACGTTTTGCGGTGTCAGATATCGCTCGCTCTAAAGTGGGATCGCTGACGTTCATAAGCAGTGCTGTCTCTTCAGCACTCAACCCTTTGAGCTCCAGTGCTTTGGCAAGAACTTCTTTGATATGACCTGAGTCGTCGGACAGAGATCGGGTTCGGAAAAGGGTTTCCTGGATTTTCCCCTCATCAATGATAGTTGTCTGCACAGCATCGTTCATCGAAATGGCAACCTCCTCGACATCACGTCACAGAAGAAGCATACATCATAACGGGAGAAAGCGAAACGCCGAAAGACAAAAGTGTCTTTCGGCGTCTGAAAACCTTGCTGAGATCCTCACTCGGCAATGAACTTTCCCCGCGGTGTGTAGTGTGTGTGGAGCAGTTTGTGACTGAGATGACCGCAAGGTCCGTCCGTCAAGAACTTCGTGTAGAGCTCCACCACAGCGGGATTCTCATGCGACTTGCGAATCTCATAGGCGGCATCTTCGGCATAGATTGCACGAGCCCGTGCTTCTCGAATCGCGGGACTGGTTGGAATCGGCTGGCCACCGCCGCCGAGGCAGCCACCAGGGCATGCCATGAACTCAATGAAGTGACACTCAGACAGCTTGCCCCCGTGTTTGACGTCTTCAAGAACCTTCTTGGCGTTCGCCGTTCCGTGGCAGATAGCGGCTTTCAACGTAGCGCCTCTGAGCCATTCCCAGTCCTTGACCAAGGGCTTGAGAATATCCGGTACGGGGCCGATTTCCGGAAGGGTAATCTCGGCGTACTTGATCCCGTCGAAACCGCGCAAGGGGATGATATCTGCGTGTTCAAAAAGTTTCTCGATCTTGATTCCACAGACCAGTTCGATCACGGTGCGGATGGCTGCCTCCATAACACCACCGGTGGCACCGAAGATGATCCCCGAGCCTGTGGGTGGGCCGAACGGGTCATCAAAGCCGGATTTCGTGACGTTGGGAAGATCCACTCCCGCCTCACTGATCATCTGACCCAGTTCGCGAGTGGTCAGTCCGTAATCAATGTCTTTGTAGCCGCTGTCACACATCTCAGGTCGATTGCACTCAAACTTCTTTGCAGAACAGGGCATCAGGGCAACCGTCACGATGTCTTTTGGATCGAGGTTGTTGATCTTGGCGTAGTAGGTCTTGATGACGGCGCCAAACATCTGTTGCGGGCTCTTTGCAGAGGACAAATGCGGAAGCATTTCGGGGTAGAAATGCTCGATGTACTTTATCCAGCCCGGAGAACAACTGGTGAACTGGGGCAACATTGCAGTGGGATCCTTGTCAACCAACGCCTTCTTGAGTCGGAGCAGCAACTCAGTTCCTTCTTCGATGATCGTGAGATCAGCGCTGAAGTTCGTATCAAAGACCTTATCAAATCCACACAGTCTCAGTGCCGTATTCATCTCGAAGGTCAAAGGCCTGCCCGGTTCAAGTCCAAAACACTCTCCGATGGCCGCTCGCGGACTGGGTGCGGTTTGGATGACCACATGCTTTGTCGGATCATCAATGGCCGCCCAGACTTCATCGGTTGGATCATTGGCTCTGAGCGCTCCGGTCGGACATCGGTTGATGCATTGGCCGCAGTTGATGCAGATGACCTCACCGAGAGGCTTTTCCATGAATGTGGATACCAAGGACTGGTTGCTCCGGTTGATGACTTCCAGAACGCCCACTTCCTGAAGGTCAATGCAGGTGCGAATACAGCGGCGGCACAGCACGCATTTGTTCATGTCCCGAACGACCGAGTAACTGGAGCGATCCACATCGTGCATCGGCGTGTCGGGATGGCCGAACCGGAAGAAGTCTACGCCATACTCCTTGGCAAGCCTTTGAAGCTCGCAATTGTTGTTGCGGGCGCAGGCATAGCATTCTCCGTAGTGTCTGGAGAGAAGCAGATCCAGAATATGGCGTCTGGCCTTTCGAACCTTGGCCGTATGAGTCTTGATCTTGATCGGCGCGGTGATCGGAAAGGCGCAGGACGCCTGAAGCGTGCGCTGCCCTTCCACTTCGACCACGCACACGCGGCACACTCCAGCGATACACAGATCTTCGTGATAGCAGAGTGTTGGGATATGGATTCCAACCTGCTTAGCCGCTTCAAGGATTGTGGTTCCCATTGGAACCCTAAGTTCCTTGTCGTCAATGGTGACAGAGATCATCGCGCCAATGTCTTTGGAATCGGCGGAGGCTGCGACCGGACCTACTCGCTGACTTTTGGGAGCGCGAGACATTGCATCTGAGGAGACGGAAGTCTTCTTATTCGACATGGTTGTACACCTTTCATCGTTCAATGGGACAAGTGAACGCGTCCCATGATCTCGTCTTTGAAGTGTTTGACAATCGTCAAAAAGGCGTTAGGACTGGACTGTCCCAAGCCGCACTTGGATGCCAACTGCATCGTTTCGCCAAGAGCGGTCAGTTCACGAAGATACTTCATCGGGCAACGTCCCTGCTCGAGCAGTTCCAAACCTTCCATCAGTTTGAGATTACCCTCTCGACACGGAGTGCACTGACCACAGGATTCATCCAGGAAGAACTCCATGAAGTTCTTGGCAACTTGAAGCATGTCCCGATTCTGTCCGAAGACGATAATCGATCCGCCAGTGGCGACATCTTCAAAAGCGAGAGTCCTTTCGAATTCGCAACTGGGAACGCAGTTGCCCGATGCTCCTCCGACCTGAACCGCTTTGGCGCCTTCGCCGCCAACGGTACCAAGCAGCTGGCTGATCGTTATTCCCAGTGGGAACTCGTAGACCCCAGGGCGTTCGCAGTCTCCGGAGACACTGAAGAGTTTGAAACCTCTTGAGCGGTCTGTCCCAACGCTCTTGAACCAAGAGGCACCATTGGCAAAAATGGCGGCAACCCAAGCCAGCGTCTCGACATTGTTGACGATGGTTGGATGTCCCATGAATCCGGTGTCTACGGGGAAAGGTGGGCGGTTTCTGGGCTCGCCACGCTGTCCTTCCAGGGATTCGATGAGGGCTGTTTCCTCTCCGCACACATAGGCACCCGAACCGAGACGGATCTCAATATCAAAGTTGAAATCCTTCTTGCCAAAAGCATTTTCACCCAGCAGTTTCTCTTTGCGTCTCTTGGCGAGCACTGCCTCAAGATGTCCACGCAGATAGGTGTATTCGCCGCGAAGATAGAGAATTCCCTTGGTGGCTCGGATCAGGTATGCCCCTATGGTCATTCCCTCAAAGACCAGATCGGCGAAATCCGTCAGAATGACGCGGTCTTTGAAGGTTCCTGGTTCCCCTTCATCGGCATTGCAGACGACATACTTCTGATCACTCTGTGCCGCGGCGGCAAAATTCCATTTCACACTGACTGGGAAACCTGCTCCGCCTCGTCCCTTTATGCCGGACTCGCTCAGCTGGCCGATGATATCGGCACGGCTCATCCCCAAAGCAGTTTCTGCGCCTTTGTTCAATGCTACGGATTTGAAGGTCAAATCGCCTGTCTTTGTCTTGATCATGTTCAGGACTCCTTCTCGGTGGTGAGAGCTGAGGCACCCAGCGTCTGACGGCACTTTTCAAGGATGTCGTGGATGCTCTCAGGGGTTACTCTTGTGTGGACCTCGTCATTGATGAGCATTGCTGGGCCCTGGTCGCACATTCCCAGGCAATTCGCCCATTCGAGTGTGAACAGCCCATCCGATGTTGTCTCACCGAATTTCACTCCCAGATCGTTTTCCAATTGGCGGGCGACGCGATCCTTGTGTGCCATGTCGCATGAGATCGTGCGGCAAAGTCGAATGACAAAGCGCCCCTGAGGCTTGTCGTGGAGAAAACTGTAGAAGGATACGACGCCATAGACTTCAACCGGGTGAATGCCGAGCCTGTCCGCAATCTCCTGCATCGCGAGGTTCGAAATCCTGCCGTATGTCTTCTGTACCTGTTGCAGAACCGGCATCAGGGTGCTTCTGTCACTGCCGTATTGGTCCACCCATGCTGCTATCTGTTCACGCAATCTTTCCTGTTCTGTTACGAGCACTGGAAACGCCCTCCTATTTCTTGAGTAGTTCGTTGATCTTTGTGAGCAGGGAATCGGGGTTCACTGGCTTGTCCACAAAGGCATCAACAGGAACGAGATCATCATCCTTGCCAAAAGTCATACCAGTTACCTTGCTGATGGCAGTCAGGAGAATGATGGGTTTGCTGAAGCCTTCACGTCTCAGCTGCTGCGCCATCACAATTCCTTCGTCAGGTTGAACCATCATGACATCCAGCACAACCAAGTCTGGCTGGAAGGACTTGACCGCCTTCATCCCGTCCTGGCTGTTCGTCGAGGCGCTGATCTCATGTCCTTTGGCTTGCAGAAAGAGGGACAGCACTTCAAGAATGTCCCTGTCGTCGTCTACCAAGAGAATCTTTGCCATTTTGAACTCCTTTTTCTGTCTGCGTATGCCTGAAGTCTCGTGCGCTTGGAAGTCATCGGTGAAGATGACTAATCGTTCACCTCAAACAATCTATGCCAGAGACCGCTGGAATTTGTCTGGAGACAGGAGAGAACACACTTCAACACGACGGAC
>JAKQFZ010001061.1 GCA_029558215.1 Candidatus Omnitrophota bacterium | reverse complement strand
ATGGGAGCCACCCTGTCCGCCACGTCTCAGGGATATTTCCACCAAGAACACTGCACTCAAACTTCTTGCGAAGATGCGCGTCTGTGCGGAGCGAATCCGCAAACAGGCCTCAGCAGAGACGATGCTCGCCGCAGATCAACTGGAAACGCAGTATGTGGACGCGATGCTGGGAGAAGTGGCAGCCGGTGAGAAACTGACGAGGCTTGACTACCCGGAGTATTGGTGGACGGGTACGCAGCGGAAGATTCTTGATGCGGTCTACCGTAATGACAAGAAGTGTGCAGAGCAGTTGATCGCGGATGCTCGTCCTCGCGTTCTCAAAGAAGTTGCAGCAGTCGAAACGGAGTTGGGATTCCTGAAGTATGTTCCAACCTATGTAAGTTGGTGGCGTGAGCGAATCGCCATGGATGTGTCCGACTGGCAGCAACTGACTGCAAAGAGGCAGGAGCGACTCTCTGCGGAGATCTGGCAGTACGGCTACTTTGTGACAAAGACAAGGGACATGCTTGAGGGCATCAATGACCCGCCCTTGGGTTGGGGAACAGGACGATGGCAGCGGCAACACAGAGTCCTTGCCAAAGTTCTACCTGCTTCGCAAGAGCAGTTCTGGGGAGAGAGAATCGCGGGAGTCTACCAACGGGATGCGACCGAGGCAGCTGTCTTTCTGGTGCCCAAAGAATCCCGTGTCGCAGAGGGCGGTTTCTGTGAATTGCCCATCGAAGTCCCTGTTCAGGGAGACAGGCGAAGGCTGGGGCTGATGCTGTTCTTGAGCAACGTGGACAAACAAGCAATCGGTTTTGATTACGTCAAGTCACGTTGGGCAGGTCAGATGTTTGCCGAGCTGTTGTGGGACGAGAAAGTCCTGTGGCGTCAAGATCTGGGTGTCAGAAGAGTCCCAGGCGAGTGGTTTGTGGTTCCCCTGCCGAAAATTCCTGATGACCTGAAAACACTTCACATGCGGCTTCGTGTTGTGGATGAGCAGGACGCGCTTGGCACTTTCAGCATCGCGTTCATCAGTCCCATCTGGCTTGTGCAGTTCGGTGTCTCAATCGGTCTGTGAACCTTTGACCTTCCTGTGTTGTCCGTTGACATAAGGTGACATGAGATTCTGCCCCCTTGAACCGATTCGGAAGCATGGTATATATTCAGCCCATGAATCAGTTTGACGTATCCAAACACCCACATCGTCGCTGGAACCCACTCTCCGAGGAGTGGATTCTGGTCTCACCGCACAGAGCATTGCGCCCATGGAAGGGAAGTGTCGAGCGCACCGTGCCCAGTGAACGCCCCCGCCATGATCCTAAGTGCTATCTGTGTCCTGGAAACAACCGTGCTGGCGGTGTCGTCAACCCCTACTATGAAGGCACTTACGTCTTTGACAACGATTTTTCGGCCTTGCTCCCCGATGGCCTCGAAGAAAATGCAGCCGAATCATGCTGTGGCCTGGTGCGTGAGAAAGCGGAACGTGGGCTGTGTCGTGTCGTCTGTTTTTCACCCCGTCATGATCTGACGTTGGCAGAGATGTCCGAAGCAGATATCCGTCGTGTGATCAACGTTTGGTGCGACCAGTACGAGGATTTGGCAACGCGCCCATTCATCAATGCTGTGACGATTTTCGAGAACAAAGGCGAGATGATGGGATGCAGCAATCCTCATCCCCATGGTCAAATCTGGGCAACGGAATCCATCCCCATGCAGTTGGCAAGGGAGATCTGCTCGCAAGGGAAGTATTTCGAGCAGTACGCGCGGCCGATGCTCTTGGATTATCTTCACTGGGAACTGAAACAGGATGTTCGTATCCTTTTCCGCAATGATCACTTTGCGGCGCTTGTTCCCCACTGGGCGATCTGGCCTTTTGAGACACTGATTCTTCCAATGTTTCCAGTCTCCAGGATTACAGATCTGTCACCCGAACAGAGGAATTCGTGGGCGAATATCATGAGACAACTTCTCATCCGATATGACAACCTTTTCGAGATATCGTTCCCCTACTCCATGGGGCTTCATCAAATCCCCGCTGACGGTCAAGAGTACGATGGATTCCAGTTCCATCAGCATTTCTACCCACCGCTTTTGCGCTCCGCTTCCATTCGGAAATTTCTGGTCGGTTATGAAATGCTGGGAGAGCCACAAAGGGATATCACCGCAGAGTCCGCTGCCGAGCGTCTTCGGTCGCTGCCAGGGAAACACTATAGGACGTGAACAGATGCGATCCTCAGCGCGGGTGCTCCTGTTCAACCCACCGATACTGGACTTCAGTGCTTTTGATCTTTGGATTCGTCCTCTGAACCTCTTGCGTTTGGCAGGTCATCTCGAAAAGGCGGGAATCGCCGTCGCACTTCTGGACTGCCTCGATCGCTTCCATCCGGCGATGCCAGAGGTCAAGAAGAGTCATCGCTTTGCGTCCTACGGCTGTGGTCACTACTACTCCGAAGAGGTTGCCAAACCAGATATCCTGAGATTCGTACCCAGGCGCTTCAAGCGTTACGGAATGACTCTGGAACGGGTTCGACGTGAGTTGGAAAGATATCCACCGCCCGACATGATCATCCTGTCATGCATGATGACCTATTGGTACCTTGGAGCCGTCGAGAGTGCGAGGCTCTTCCGCGAGATGTTTCCCTCTGTTCCACTTGTACTTGTTGGGGTCTATCCGATTCTGTGCCCTGAGCATTCAAGGAAATGCGTTCCGGTTGATTTCGTGCATTCAGAGGCGAGTGCTGTCAAACTGCTGAAGTTCATCGAAGAACACCTTGGTATTTCCATCGGTTTGCAGGACACTTATGTTTCGCCGTCGTATCATCTCTTGACGAGCACGTCCGCCCTGCCAATATTGACAGCGTCGGGGTGTCCATTCTCCTGCGAGTACTGTGCCTCAGCCGCTCTATCGTCCGGCTTTCAGTCCTTTTCTCATGAGACGATAGTTGAGGAGATCAAGAGAGCCGTTCGTGATTTTGGCACGACAGACTTCGTTCTGTATGACGATGCTTTCCTGATAGACAAGTCCAGGCACGCGGTCCCCATCCTGGAGAACATCGTGCGCTGCAGTCTTCCTGTGCGATTTCATTCTCCGAATGCACTTCACGCAAGCGAGATTGACCGTGAAACGGCCATCCTGCTCAAGAAAGCGGGCTTTGTCACGATCAGACTTGGATTGGAGTTTGACGACTCTGAGCGTCTCAATAGCACGGGGGGAAAGGTTACTGCCGCGGAGTTTGTCCATGCGGTGTCCTGGCTCAAAGAGGCTGGTTTTGCGGCATCGGAGATTGGGGCCTACGTCTTTGTGGGGTATCCAGGGCAGACTCCGGAAGAGGCGGCACGTGCCTGCCTTTTTGCACATAGGCAGGGAATCCTTGTCAAGCAGACACAATATGCACCCACGCCTCAAAGCGCGATCTGGGAACGCGGATTTCCTGATTTTCGTTTTGATCCCGGAGAGGATCCACTGCTGCAGAACTGCACTCTGATGCCTTGGAGATCGGACACATTTCCAGCCTCGGTGTACTTCCGATTGCGTGAGAGAATCAACCGCTGGAATGCTCTCGCGCAAAGGGGGTGCCGATGCGATGAGTGAGCAAGCTCTGCCGACCGATATTGTCGTGGGGCTTTTGGATCGCTCTGACAGAAAACCAGGATCGTTCCGTTCAACGTTGAATCCTGTTGTTTTTTGTGTATACTTCTTTGGTACTTTGCAGGGCAGAATGATGAACCTCGGGAGAGAGTAGATGGCGAATGTTGAATTTCGAAATGTGACGAAGATATTCCCCGGTAATGTTCTCGCGGTAGACAAATTCAGTCTGGAGATCAAAGACCGGGAATTCATTGTTCTGGTAGGCCCTTCCGGATGCGGCAAATCCACCACACTTCGGATGGTCGCAGGTCTCGAAGAGATTTCTGAGGGGGAGATTTACATTGACGGCCGCCTTGTCAACGACGTTCCTCCCAAAGACCGAGATATCGCCATGGTGTTTCAGAACTACGCCCTCTATCCACACATGACCGTGTACAACAACATGGCGTTTGGTCTGAAACTTCGCAAATACCCCAAAGACGAGATTAGACAGCGGGTTCAGGAAGCGGCTGAAATTCTTGGAATTACTGAACTGTTGAACCGAAAACCGAAAGCTCTTTCTGGGGGGCAGCGTCAGCGTGTGGCCGTCGGACGAGCCATTGTCAGAAAGCCGAAAGTCTTTCTTTTCGACGAGCCACTCTCAAACCTCGAT
>JAKQFZ010000995.1 GCA_029558215.1 Candidatus Omnitrophota bacterium | reverse complement strand
GAGGTGACCTGAAAAGGGTCGCCCCCTTCTTCTGCCTCTCGGTGTTCCTGGGAACCCTTGGACTAATCTTCGCCAGACAGTATGAACAAGCCAAGGTAGACCTGTCGTCACTCGAGAAAGTGCTGATTGCCGGTCGCGCTTTTTGGTTCTATATCGGAAAGACGCTCTGGCCTGGCAATCTGATGGCGGTTTTTCCAAAATGGGACATTAGTCCAACTTCTCCATGGCAATATCTCTTTCCTCTCGGAGCCTCAGTACTGCTCGTGACCCTTTGGATTGCCTCTCGGCGCGTGGGGAGAGGCCCCGCCGTCGCGGTATCGTTTTTCGCGATAACGCTTGCTCCCACACTCGGTTTCATCAGTTTTCCTCTTTTTGACTACACGCAAGTCGCTCTTCGCTACACATATCTTGCAAGTGTGGGACTCTCTGCCCTGCTCGCTGTCCTGGCCTCACGGTGTGCGGAGAGGTTCAGGCTGTCACCCAGAACCAAGCAGAGTGTCGCAGCGGGAGTCCTTACACTTCTGGGCATTCTGACGTTTCAACAGGCGCGAACATATCATGACATGGAGACGCTCTTTCGACACTGCCTCAACAAGAACCCCAAGGCGTTATTGGCGTACATCAATGTCGGTCAAACACTGCAGGAGCAGGGGAAAACTAACGAGGCCGTCTCGTTCTATGAGAAAGCCTTGGCGATCGATCCCAACCTTCCCTCTGCACATTACAACTATGCCATCTGTCTTGAGCAACTGGGCAAGGATGATGAAGCAATTGGTCACTATGAAAGAGCCTTGGAACACATGCCCAAGTCTCCGTCAAGAGCAGACATACACAACAATCTGGGGAAGATTCTTGTCAGGCACGGTCCGGCCGAAAGAGCAGAAGAACAGTTCCGTGCAGCCATTGCCGTGAATCCGAAGCATGCCCTCGCCTACAGTAATCTTGCGCGCTTTCTTGTCGGGCAGGGAAAGATGGATGAAGCGCGCGAAAGCGCTCTGCAGGCGATTCGAATCGCCCCTCAATTCCCAGCAGCCCACTACAATCTTGCACTGACATACAGCCGTTCCGGGCGGCCAGAACTAGCGATCGAACACTTCCGAACGGCACTTCGTTTTGATCCAGAGTTTTCACAAGCCGCTCTGGAATTGGCTTGGATTCTTGCGACATCCCCAAACGACACCTTGCGCAATGGCATCGTCGCCTCAGAGATGGCGGAGCGAGTCTGCAGCAAATCCGACGGGGCAACAGCCACAGCGCTGGATGTCTTGGCAGCCGCCTATGCAGAAACCGGCCAGTTCGCTCAGGCAGTTCGCACTGCAGAGCGGGCTCTTGCGCGAGCCCAGGCGGAGAACAAACAACACTTGGTTGAACCGCTAAGAGGCCGAATTGATCTGTACAGGTCAAACAGACCCTATCGAGGGAAATAGCCGCTACGGTGCCTGTGAACATGACATTTCGATCGCCGTAACGGATTTTGGTTTACAGAATGCGGGCGGCATGGTAGGCATTTGTCCCATATTAGTATAGAGCGGTTGTTTGTGCTGCTCAAAACGTTCTGGGATATGGATGTTCTTCTGTGATCTTTGCTGTCCTGCCCGCATACAATGAATCCTTGGCGCTGCCTCTGCTGCTTGAGGAGTACTGTGAACTGAGCCCCCAGCTATCGGAACCTCTGCGGGTGGTCGTTGTAGACGACGGTTCGACAGACTCCACGGTGCAAACCGCTCAGACGTTCTCGGAAAGACTTGAACTCGTGATACTGGAGCATAAGGTTAACCGAGGACTCGGGGCTGCCTTTCTGACGGGTTTTTCGTATGTCGCACAGGCAGGCAAAACCAGTGACAGCGTTGTGACGATGGATGCGGACAACACTCATTCACCGCGCTACATTCCTGAGATGCTTGCCTCTCTGAACAACTCAGATATCGTGATCGCCTCAAGGTATGCTTCGGGCGGAAAAGAGACCGGTGTTCCTTTCCTGCGTTCTCTGTTGAGTCACGGAGCAAGCCTGCTGTACAGCGGGCTTATTGGCATTCCACAAGTCAGAGACTACACATGTGGGTATCGTGTCTACCGACTCGGGATCATCCAGCAAGGCATTGAGAAGTATGGATCAGAGTTCATCCAGGAGCCTGGGTTCTGCTCAACGGGCGAGATCCTTGTCAAACTCGCCCCACTCACCGAGTCCATATCGGAAGTGGGTTTCGAGCTGCGCTATGATCTCAAGGGGGGCATGAGTAAGATGCCCAAAGTCAAGACGGTGCTGAGAACTCTTCAATTGCTCCGGAAACTGCGAAGGATCAGCAGAACACTGAAGGTTGAGTGACCCATGATGGATCGATTCCAACCCATAGGTCTGTTTGACTCAGGTATAGGTGGTCTGACCGTGGCCAGGGAGATCAAGGCTCTGCTCCCTGAGGAACGTCTGGTTTACTTTGGTGATACCGCGCGGGTGCCCTATGGCTCAAAATCACGTAACACGATTCAAATCTATACTCGTGAAAACGCCAGACTGCTTGTCTCCCATGGTGTCAAGATGAACGTGGTAGCGTGCAATACTTCATCGGCTGTGGCGATTGACTATGTCCGGCAAGAATTCGATGGCCCAGTCATGGACGTTGTAGCACCCGGAGTGACCGCGGCCGTGGCAACAACCCAGAATGGAAAGATCGGTATTATCGCAACGCAACGCACCATTGAAAGCCAAGCGTACCAATTGGGAATACAGAAAGAGCGTCCCGAAATACTGACGTTCTCAAGAGCCTGTCCACTGCTGGTTCCACTGGTCGAGGAAGGATGGACGGAGACCGAACCCGCTCGGCTCATTGTCCAAGAGTATCTCTCTCCTCTTCTTGAAAAGGACATTGACACTTTGGTCTTGGGGTGCACACACTACCCGTTGCTGGAGAGAGTACTGCAGAGCGTAGCAGGGCCCAGCGTACGCCTGGTCAATTCCGCAAGGGAGACAGCGCGC
>JAKQFZ010000994.1 GCA_029558215.1 Candidatus Omnitrophota bacterium | reverse complement strand
CGACTTCAACAACATGCTGACCGTGATCAGTGGGCATACTGCGATGGCGCTGGAGAAGGTAACCGCCTCACAACCGATCTATCTGGATCTGCAGGAAATTCGCCGAGCCACTCAGCGCTCTGCTGACTTGACCCGACAATTGCTTGGATTTGCCCGAAAACAGACCATCACCCCAACCGTCCTTGATCTGAACGAAACGGTAAAGGGCATGTTGATGATGCTGCGCCGACTCATCGGCGAAGACATTGATCTCACCTGGTTGCCCGGCAAGGATCTGGGTGCGGTTCGGGTAGACCCGTCGCAGATAGATCAGATTCTGGCGAACCTCTGTGTCAACGCTCGCGACGCCATTGGAGGCGTGGGCAGGATGACCATTGAAACAGAAAATGCAGACCTTGATGAGGCCTATTGTTCCCGACATGCAGGTGCCGAGCCGGGTGGATACGTGTTGCTTACTGTCAGCGACAACGGCTGTGGCATGAGCAAGGAGACGCTCTCCCATCTGTTTGAACCTTTCTTCACGACCAAGAGTGTTGGCCAGGGAACTGGACTGGGCTTGCCCACAGTCTATGGCATCGTCAAACAGAATCAGGGCTTTATCAACGTTCACAGCGAAGTGGGCAAAGGAACGACCGTCAAGGTCTACCTTCCCCGATGTGAAGAAGAAGCCGTCCCAATGAAGAGAGAGGATGTGGAGGGGGAGATCCTCGGTGGCACCGAAACCATACTGCTTGTGGAGGATGAACCGGCGATCCTGAATCTCGCGCAGATGATGATCGAACGCTGGGGTTACAGGGTGCTGGCCGCTTCCACGCCAACAGAGGCGATGCAACTTGCCCAGGAGCACGCTGGGGGGATCCATCTTCTGATCACCGATGTGATCATGCCCGAAATGAACGGACGCGATCTGGCAAGGAGCCTTCATTCATCGCAACCGGAAATCAGAACCTTGTTTATGTCTGGATACAATGCGGATATCATCGCCCATCACGGTGTGCTGGATAGAGGGGTCTATTTCATCCAGAAGCCATTCATGATGGACGAACTGGCAGCCAAAATCCGTGAGGCTCTCGCTCCGGACATCTGAGCAGACTCCGCAAAGAAGGCTGGTCGTCTTGACTTTTCGTGGTGTTCTCCTACCATTCCTCTATATGTTCCAGGAGGTTTGATGCGTGAGTCAAGTCGTTGCCGTCATCATGGCTGGAGGCAAGGGAGAGAGATTCTGGCCATTCAGCCGTCGGGATCAACCCAAGCAGATGCTCCCTTTGACAACGGACAAACCGCTTCTGGTTGAAACAGTCAACAGAGTGCTCCCCATCACGGACTTCGATCACATTTTTATCGTCTCCAACGAGAGGCTTGCCCCCAATGTTCTGCAATCTCTGCCCGACCTGCCACCGCAGAACAGCCTTGCAGAACCCTTCGGTCGTGATACGGCACCCTGTCTGGCTTTTTCAGCGCACGTGATCCAGCAGCGATTCGGTGCCGATACCATCATGCTGGTACTCTCGGCAGACCATCACGTAGAGCATCAGGAGCGATTCCGAAGCTATCTCCGCCAAGCCATCTGTGTCGCCGAAGCAGATCTCCTGTGCACGATCGGTCTGGAGCCAGACCGTCCTGAGATCGGATATGGGTACCTTGAACTCGGAGAGCCTGTGGCTCAACTTGGATCCGATGTCTATCGTGTTGTTCGCTTTACCGAAAAGCCAGATGAACCAACCGCACAGAAAATGCTTGACAGTGGCAATTACCTCTGGAATGGAGGCATGTTCTGTTGGAAGACAGGAGTCTTTCTCAATGCCATGAAGCGACTTCTTCCCGAAGTTGCCGAGCCGTTCGAAGCGCTGGCGCCGGTGGTTGACAGCCCCGCAATGAAGGACACGCTCAAGAACATTTTTGACACGGTGCCCAAGATCTCGGTGGACTATGGCGTGATGGAACGAGCGTCGAATGTGATGACTGTCGCGGCACGCAATGTCGGCTGGGACGATCTCGGTTCCTGGCTCGCCTTTGAACGACTCAACCCTTCTGATCAAAGTGGCAACACCGTCAAAGGCAAGAGCCTGCTTTTGGATACCGAGAACTCCATCGTCGCCAGTCGAGATGGTCTCGTCGTCACAATTGGAGTGAAGGACATTCTGGTGGCACGATCAGGCAACGCCGTTCTGGTCGCCAAAAAGGACTGTGCCGGGGAGCTTCGAGAAGTGATCCGAATGCTGGAGTCCCAAGAGGACTTGAAGAAATATCTCTAAAGGGGTTTGCGCAATGCAGCAATCAGGCAGCGAGAGAGTCTATACATTTCCCGTTCTCGATCGTTCCATCCGACTGGCGGTGCTGCTGTCAGGCAGTGGAACGACACTTCAGAGATTTCTCGATCTCATCACTGCGGGTCAGCTGTGCGGTGAGGTGTGTTGCGTTGTTTCATCCCGCAAGGATGCCTACGGACTGGTGCGGGCTTCTCAACACGGTGTTCCGACTCTGATTGCCGTCCGCAAAGAGTACCCGACGATGGAGGAACACAGCGCTGCCATCAATGATTTCCTGATGCCCTTCCAGCCTGATCTGATCCTTTTGGCAGGCTTCATGGTGCTCTATTGTCCGCCGCAGGGAATGGAAATGCGCGTGATGAATGTTCATCCCGCGCTGCTTCCTCTGTTTGGAGGAAAAGGATTCTACGGCCATCATGTGCATGAAGCAGTGCTGAATGCCGGAGTGAAGGTTTCAGGCGCGACTGTTCACTTTGTTGACACCACCTATGACACGGGACCAATCATCCTCCAAAAACCCGTTATGGTGGAAGAAGACGACACGCCAGACACCCTTGCCGAACGAGTACAAGCCGCAGAGCGAGACATCTACCCCGAAGCGGTTCGTTTGTTCTCGCAAGGGCGCTTGCGTGTTGAAGGCCACCGAGTTCGGATCACTTCGTGAAAAAGCCGCAACACACAGCCGAGCGTTCGCCGGCTTAAGAGGCACTGAATGTACCAAGCGCAAAGACGAGGCAGATGGCAAGGAGAGGGAATCTCCCCTCAATCCCCCCTTGTCAAGGGGGGCAAAACGAGGAATGAGCCCTGCTATGCTCATGGGGGCAAGACAGGCAATCCGTCTCCTGTTGAATGGGGTGAGGCACACGATCGATCCTCGCGGGTCGAGAAGGATGGTCTGAGCCATCATCTCAGAATGTGGCTGTTGATTTCGCTTCTGTCACTTTCGTATTGCGCTGTCCTGAACGCGCAGGAACCGGCCACTGCTTTCGAGCGTCTCATCAGGATCGGTTCACAGAGTCCTTCAGAGTCAAGTTCCGTCCTCGAAAAAGACTTTCTCGCGCTTGATGCCTATGCGTCGGGTGATCTTGATCGAGCAGTCCGGATATGGGGGGAATTGGTGAAGGAACGTGCGGGAACGGACTACTCGATTGAGCCGTTGCTTTGCCTGCTGAAAATCGCTGAGAGATATACCGGTTCAGCGGAAACGGTTCGATCTCTCGCTCAGGATGAGACACTTTCTGTCTCCCCGACAAACGCGAGGATGTTCAGACAGGCCTTGCTTGATGCAGCCACAAGCATTACAGACGCGACTTTGGCAAGGCAGT
The DNA here is from genome assembly GCA_029558215.1 of Candidatus Omnitrophota bacterium. Classification (GTDB taxonomy): domain Bacteria; phylum Hinthialibacterota; class Hinthialibacteria; order JAKQFZ01; family JAKQFZ01; genus JAKQFZ01. The sequence continues at coordinate 6,620 of JAKQFZ010000994.1, read as the reverse complement.
CAGCACAAGCGCTTGGTGTGATCACGGAATGGGATCGCGTTGTGGGGCCGTTTGGTCACTCCGGACCGATGGATTTTGAGGAACGCTTTTCCGTTGAGAGGGATCCCTGGGCGCTGTCCTACATTGGATGGCTTGGAGACGTTACACCACAGGCCGCGACGACCTCGGCGGATGGATTCCTGGATTTTGGTTCCGTGCTCTGGGGCGAGTCAGGCGTGGGCTACGCTCTGGTCTGTCTGAAAGCCGATCGAGAAGGGGACACGGTCTTGGAAATTCATTCCTCCGCTGCGGTCTCCTGTTGGTGGAATGGCTTTCGAGTGATGAGCAGCAATCCCTATGACCTGGACTTGAGAACGCGTATCCGCATTAGCGTTCCCGTTAGACCGGGGCATAATTGGCTTCTGGTCAAATGTCTCAGCAGGAGTTCCGGTTGGAGTTTTCGCTGCGCTTTGGAAGGCTTTGGAACGTGGATTACAAAGGGTGAGTTGACACGAGATACGCGAGTTCATCCTGACTATCAGACCTTTCTGGAACCTCGACTCGAATCTCCCTGGATGACTGAAAACTCGTTGGCGCAGACGCTTCTTCCCGGAGATCCATCGGAAAGCCTTCGATGGCTGACTTCCATCTACCGTGCAGTTGTGGCATGGCATGCGGGTGAGTTCAAGATCGCGCGGCGTATTCTGGACGGGATGCGCGAGAGCCAACCCACATGCACCCTGATACACCGGCTTGCGGGCGATCTGTTGCTGTCCTGGGCACAGCAACAGACTGTCTCCAAAACGCGGCTGGAGAACGAAGCAGCAGACTGCTATCGCAAGGCGCTCGACACAGATCCCGGCAACGTGATGGCAAGCGTCGGTCTGGCGCTTTTTCATCTGCTCCGAAACACTCCCGACGAAGCCCTTCGACTTCTCGAAGCGGTTCGCAAAGAATATCAGGATGCACATCCCGATTTGCCTCTGCCTGTCGCTCTGAGTTACGCCCTCAACTCAGCCTACAAGAGCAAGGGCTTTACCCTCAAGCAGGAGAGGTCTCTGCTTCAGACTGCTGAGGGCTCAGGGCTTGCTTCCCGGTTGGCACTGGTTGATCTGATCGATCTCTGGATCTCGCAGCGCGCACATTCCAGAGCCTTTGAGTTTGCGAAGACCAAGTTGGAGCGGGGGATTTCCCTTCGGGATGGTTCCGCCTACACGGCACTCCTTCGGGCTTTTCCAAAAGAGTCTCCAGAACGGGAACGGATTCTGAGAACAGTGCTTGATTTTCGTCCCAGTGACCGCAGCCTCTTTATGAATCTGGGCGACAGTCTGGCTTCGCGCAAAGACTGGGAGGATGCGCTCAAAGCCTATCATTATGCAGCCCAGCTGTGTCCACCGGATCCGAAACCCTGGGAAGCAATGGCTTCACTGCACCAAGTGCGGCTTGCCTCGGGCGAAACGGTAACGGAAGCCTCGACTGAGGTGGTGCGCTGTCTGACCGAGTCGCTGAAGCGGGATCAGAATCCCCAAATCAGGGATCGCCTCTTCTGTTTTCAGACTGCCAAAGGACACCAACCTCAAAAGCCTTTCCATCTTCTGCAGCGCTATGATGTCTCCTTGGACGATGTTCTTAAGGAACAAATTCCTTGGCACAAATACGGTCTGGGCTCAAGTGCGCTTATCGTGGATACCGCTGTTGCCAGGCTGCATCGAAATGGCACACGGGAGATGCTGACGCATCAGTCCGCCAGAATTCTCAATCAACAAGGCATTGATGCGTGGGCGGAACTGACATTACCGGCAGACGAGTCATCCACATGGGTTCTGGCAGCGCACACCCGTACTGAGGACGGCCTGCAGATGCTTCCGGGAAACGTCACTCGCGGAACGGGAGCGCGTGCCGTTTCACTTTCCGGGGTTCAAGTTGGTTCTGTCGTTGATTTCTGTTACGTGGAAACGGTATCAAGTCCAGGAACGCCCGGCGCGAATTTCTGGACAGAGGAATTCTTCTTTGGTCAGAAGGAAGACGCAACCTATCTCTGCCGTTTCGTTGTATTGGTGCCTGAAGGGATGACGCTTCACTGGGTAAGTCAACCCGAGACTTTTGCTCCGAGAGTTGAGGCTGTTCCGGCCACACTGACCGATGGAGAGGGCGCGCTGGTGGCGTACATCTGGGAACGCAAAGATATCCCAGGCATCCGTGATGAAGGCAATAGCCCTCCGCTGTCGCAGTTGGTTCATTCTGTGAAAGTCTCCACCTGTCCAGATCACCGTGTCGCCATGCGTCGAGCCGAATCCCTCTTTCTCGGACGCGATGAGTCGGATGATGTGTTCCAGATATTGACTGCGAAACTGGCATCGCCTGAGATGAGTGACCGTGAGAAGACCGATGCCGTCTACCAGTGGATTCAGGACAACATTCAGTCAGGTGGTTCTGCCAACCGGACGGTCTTGGATGTGCTCCATTTGGGAGAGGGCTCGTCGCTGGAACGCGCACTGCTCGCACGGACGCTTCTGGATCATCTCAACATAGATTCCAGAATCCAGTTTTCCTTCGAGCTGGGGAGTGAGTCTCAAACACCCCCCATCCCCTTGGGAGACCGCTATGGGAGTCCGCTTCTGTTTGTTGAAGACGCAACCGGAGAATCGAGACTTCTGGATCTGAGTTCTCAATACCTCTCGCCAGGAGAGATTACCGCGTCGTTTCTGAACGGATTGCTCTTGAATGTGGATTCGCTGGGATACTCGGTTGAACCGGCGGCGACACAACAGGTAAATGCCGGTTGGATCGCGCGCGATCTCAAGTTCAAGTTCCTCAATCTGGACAGCACAGAAGTGGGTGGGGAGCTGGTCTACGAAGGGCTCTACAGACCACTCATGCGCCAGATGCTGGAAGACCGAAGAGTCGCAGAACGCGTCCTGGATCAACAGGTAGCAAAACAGCTACATGGTCTGGTGACGGAACACTCGATGCCAGTTCTCGAAAGCAACCAGGCACCAAGGCTCCAGTTCAAAGGCAGGATGCCGCACATGCTCATCCCCAGCGGCTCTTCAGAGGATAACTCGGGGGCATTTGAGTTTGTCCCCATCACGGATCCGGCGGATCTTTCTTCCCTGGTTCCCGATGCCACTCGAGAGCACCCGATGGTGTTCACGCAGTGGGTGGTCATTCAACCTTACCAAGCGACCTTTGCTTTCGAAGGGGAACGCGGCGGATCTTCCCTTGATGGATTCGTGTTTCGGCACATTCCCGATGATCAAGTGCTCATGACAGAATTTGGTATTCATGTGATCACCTATCGGCTGAGGGGGGATGTCTTGCGTGTGCGGCGTTCCCTGATCGTTCCCCAGCAGAGAATTTCTGTGGACAAGTACCCTCGGTTTGCACGATTCTGTCGCTTGGTTGATGAGACAGAGAAGCGCAAAATCGTTGTAGAAAGGTTCTGAATGGACACGGACGAGAACAAAACGACGGACCCACGTCCAGGTGAGAAATACATGACGTTCTTGGAGCATCTGGAAGACCTCCGAAAGTGTCTTCTTGTTTCGATCGGGATGGTTTTTGGGACGACTGTGCTGGCCTTTTTCTTCTCTGACTGGCTTCTGAAGATCTTCAGCAAACCCATCCAGGGTATTGTCAAACTGCACACTTCTTCCTTTGCCGAAACGTTTGGGGTCAGCATCAAACTGAGCGTTATCTGCGGACTCTTTATCAGTTTTCCGGTTGTGCTCCATCAACTGTGGCGGTTTGTGTCGCCTGGCCTCTACAACAAGGAACGCAAGTACCTGGTTCGCTTTATCATCTGGGCGTGGATCAGCTTTATCATTGGTGGCTTCTTCGCCTATTTTGCGATGATCCCAGTGGCGCTTCAGATGATGGTTCGCTTCACACCTGCCGAAATTGAGAACACCTGGTTTGTCAGCAAGTACATCAGCCTGGTCATGATCATGATGCTGTCATGTGGACTGCTTTTTGATACACCACTGGTCATCCTGCTGCTTTCAAGGCTCGGAATCATCAATCCGAGGAAGTTGTCCAAGTATCGAGGCTATGCTCTTCTGGCAAGTTTCATCATCGGAGCGGTCTTGACGCCTCCTGACCCGATAACACAGACAATGCTTGCAGTGCCCTTGTATGTGCTGTTCGAGATTTCCATCTGGCTTGCGGTCTTGTTGGGATATGGAACAAAGGAAGAGACCTCGACTTGAGGATCCCAACAGGTGGATGCGCCAGCTCATCTGATTCCGTCTGTTCTATGTTGTTCCCCTGGATAGGATGTCACTCTCACCGTCTGAGTGCGTTGGTTCAGATACCAGAGTTCCAGAACCAGAAGCGACCACAAAAGAGGCCAGACTTTGGACTCTCCAGATTCATGCCTGGAGAGCAGTTTGGCGACTTCTCGGCGTGAAAATATCGTCGTACTCAGCGCTCGTGCTGCAGAAAGCGTGTCGAGAATGAGTTCCCGCAAATCCACATCGATCCACCGGCGGAAAAGAACATCCCTGCTGCGAGCCATCTGGTGAAGAACGCGTGGTGGCATCTGCGACTGAAGAACTCTGCGCAGCAGAAACTTGGTGATCAGCCCATTGAGAATGTACTTGCCGGGAAGCAGACAAGCCAGTTCCACCACTTCCTGATCGAGAAAAGGCAGTCGGAGAATCCGACCTGCCGAACGCGCAAAGCCGTCCAAGGCCGGCAGCATCAAGTCAGGCAGTCGGTGCAGGACATCTCTGTCCAGAAATGTTCTGAGAAGATCGGTTCGAGGATCAGCCGGGCTGCTACAGAACGACTGAGCACTGAATTCACCACCCAACAAGGCCTGTGCCTCTTGTGCCGAGAATCGCTGGGTCAACAACAGATAGGCCTCTTCTGCTGATTCTGGAATGAGCCGTTCTCCAAGGCTGCTCTCCAGGGGAAAGCCGCCAAGAAAGGATCGAAAGAGATTCAGCGGTGGTGGAACATTCAGCATTGCGTGATACGGTCTACCTGCAAGAATCTCATCTCCACCAAATCCGGCCAGCAGACCATCGGCTGTGATCTGAGGGGACCGCATCATCAGAAAAGATCTGAGATGGCTGGGTTCTGAACTGGGGGCATCAAGACAGGCGACCAGATCCAAGACGGTTGTGACGGGATCCGCATACATTCCGATGGGCACATGTTGGGTTCTGCATAGATCGGCAACCTGTGCTGCAATGCGAAACTCTCGCCAGGAACAGTACCTTCGGGCGAGTGTGTATGTGGAGAGCGACTGTCCTTTGCGCTGAAACTTTCTGGCGAAGAAGACAAGGGCACTTGAGTTGAGGCTTCCGGAAAGCAAACATCCCACACGACGGATCGGTTTCAGCGCCAGAGAGATCGCATCGGATAACTTCTCGTCAAGCAGTTTCTCCGCTTCGCGGATTCCAATGTGCCACCTTGGCAGTGGGGGAACCGTCCAGAATCGTCCTGACTGTAGTCCCGTTTCCGAGAAAACAAGCCACGTTCCAGAAGCAACGGCACAGACGTTTTGGTGGATCGTCTCGGGTGCCGGGACTCCACCCATCACCAGATAGGAATAGAGTGCCCCCCTGTCCAGTTGTGTTGTGACGTTCTCAAGTCGCGCTGCCATGCCCAGGTTTGTCGAGAAGGTGAATCTACTGCCGGACTGGGCGTAGTAGAGAGTTCTTTGACCGGATGGACTGCGCGCCAAGAGCAGCCTTTGTCTGCGCGACTCCCAGAGGACAATAGCAAAAGGCCCGCGGAGTCTTTCGAGAAAGCCGATCCCGAGTTGTTCATAGAGCTGCCCGATTTGGAAGGGGGCTTGTTCGTGTGGATCCTGGGGAAGGGGTTCTTCCGGTGAAGCCCAGCGCAGATAGCGGTCGGCAAGTTCATCGAGGTTATCCACGCCACCAGCCAAGAGCACGACAACACCCCTGGCGTTCACTGACTGTCGCGGAAAGGGGATGTGGTCTCTTCTTTGAGTCAACCAAGCCCACTGAAGAGAATCCATGCCCTGATATTGTGTGGCGTTGGCAGCCGCGGCTGAAAGAAGGTCGGAGTGCAAACCCGCAAAATCAAGACCCCCAAAGAAATCCGACTCGCAGTTGCCTGAGTCCTGTGGGTCTTTCAGTCCTGTTCCCGAAGCAGTCTCATGCTGCCAATCTGCCATTTTCCACTCGTCCTGTGCCAGTCAATGATAGCGATGTCCGGCTCCTCTTCAGATGACAGCAGACCTTGGAATCGTGTTCCCTCGAGCGTGCCGGAAAGCTCGAAATAGACTTCGCTGGTCGCGAAAGAGGTCTCTTCACTCAGTGTGATCTGAGTGTGAAGGATTCTTACTTCAAGCCCTTCCACCTGCTCAAAGAAGGATCCTGCATTCGCCAGAAGCAGCCGCTTGTCCTGCCCATACTCGTCTTCGTAACTGAAGGAGATGAAGGGCTCACACTGACGAATACTCTCGGCCTGAAATGCCTTGGCTGCCTTCAGCAGCGTTCTTTGGATTTGGTGCTCTGGGGTGTTTGGATGGATTTCTCTCCAGAGAATCAGGACAAAGCCAAGCAGGATAAGCGCCATAGCCCACTTGGATTTGAGAAAGGACTTGAGGATCATCTTCCCGCCGCTTTCATCGCCACGCTCTTTGGGAAACCACTCCTTGTCAC
>JAKQFZ010000988.1 GCA_029558215.1 Candidatus Omnitrophota bacterium | reverse complement strand
TTCGGAATCGTTCTTCGATCCATTCTCCCTCTTTGAGACCATGAGTCCGAGCGATCCCAGATACCAGTTCCACCGATACGGGTACATCAACATGAAGTTCACAAGGCAGACGAACTATCCTCGGGTCATTGACCCAAGTTTTGAGACTCTCATCGGCAAATGGAGACTTGATGGATATGGGCCTGCGAGAGTCTATGGGACTGGCGGTTGGCTGTACGGTCCTTCCTATGACCCTACAAATGGCACAGTCAGCCCTGGGGAGATATTCCGAAGCCAGAAATACGCGAATCACGTCCAGTATGGCCAGTAGTGAAAGAGTGTTCTGGATAGAGGGCTTTCTCATTCATAACAACTTCATTTTATGAATGTTATCTGCATTGTCCTGTTATTGGTCTGTCTTTCAAAAAAGATTTGACAACCGCCAGTTTCTGGCGGTACACTATCAGCAATGAGTTGATTTATGTGTTGTGGTGGTTTGGATTGTGATGCGCTGTTAAGAGGAGTATGTCGAGTCAAGGGTTTCTCAGGCTTCGGAGAAAAACGGTTCTGATGAGGGGATGGGATGTTATGCAGTGCGCAGACGTTTTCGATCTCACAAGGCGCATGACGGAGCGTTCATCCAACGTGCATCTTAAACGCATAAGTTCCCTGTCCTTGCAGCCTGATGGCGATCGTCTCCCAAGAGAAAAGTATCCGTATCATGCACTCCAGAACCGACGGTTTTCCGGACGCTTGGGACGACAAGTTCCATAGAGATGATGAAAATGGGCACAATGTCTCTTTCAATTCTTTTGACTGAATTTGTACCAAAGTTGGTACGAATTTATCATTTCCAATGGATACAATGTGAAAGAAAGGAGGGCATCGAGGAAAGAAAAGTTGGGCTGGGCAATGATTCGTGTTGTTCTGATGGTTTTGTTTTGGTGATGAAAGGAATGTAATCATGAAGAAAAAGACAGTGATGGTCCTGGGACTGGTTGTCTGCGGTCTAGTCCTTGTGGCCCATTCGTCTTCGGCAACTCCACTGGCATTTCATGATGCCAAAGGAATCTACCTCTCGATGCGCAAAGAAGCAGTCTCTCCGGAGACGGCAATAGCCGCATTGTTGGAAGGGCCGAACGAGAAGGAAGTGGCGCTTGGGCTGACGACAGCCATCCCCAAGGGCACCAAGTTGTTGAGTCTGGATCTCCTCGATGACGGTGCTCTGGTCAACTTGTCCAAGGAAGCAGCGGAGGGTCTTAACGACAGCAAGGTTGAGGCAGTCTTCGCGCAGTTCTTGTGGACACTAAAGGCGTTCGAGCTTGAGGGGCAGGTGCGTCTCTATATAGACGGAAGAGAGCCTTCAAGTTATCTGAAGCCTGTTGCCCCCGCACTTTTTAAGGCACCGGGGGATACTGAGGCACTCGCCACAAAATCAATGGGAATTGAGGCAGTTGGTTTGAGTGGCAAGCGCATCACCCTGTCATGCGGACACGGCTACGTCTGGACAGGTACCGCCTGGGGAACGCAGCGAGGCATTACCTGCGGTGTCGAGCAGGAAGATTTCCACAACATGCGTTTTGGAAACTACCTGATTACGATGCTGGAGAATGACAGCGCCTACGTTCAGAAGACCCGTGAGCACAACTTTGCTCGTGGTACGTCCCCCCACAGCAACCACGACTGGTGGAAGGAATCCGCATACGTCTGGCTCTATGACCAGAGCTACGCCTGCAATGTCTATGCCAGTTACACGGGACGGTGCTCTGACCTGGTGGGTGCGAGTGTCAACCGAATCAACGATGACATCCGTGCGCGTCCTCTGGCTTCGAACCTGGACACGAGAGGGAACACGGATATCCTTGTGTCCATACACACAAATGCTCTTTCAGGTGACTGTTTCGGTGGCAGTTGCCCGTCGGGAACAGATGGCTTTTACATTGATGACAATGGACATGAGACTTGGGGCGTTCAGAGCAAGGATCTTGCTCAGAAGATCCAGGATGATCAGATTGCTGCAGTGCAATCCGCAGGATTCAGCTATGGTCATCATGGAACCACACCTGCCCTTTATGGAAACTTCGGTGAAATCCGACTGCCACAGCGCCCCGCAGCTCTGATTGAGATTGGCTTCCATGACAGTTGTGATCTCGACGCTCCAAAGATTAACGACCCGTTTTTCAAAGCTTGTAGTGCATGGGGAATCTACAACGGAATCTGCAAATACTTCGGCAATACTCCCACTTACGGTATGTACGCTTCCGAGTACGTCTCTGACACGATTCCCAGCACAATGGTTCAAGGCGAACAGCGAGTCGTCCAAGTGACGTTCCGAAACAAGTCTGTGTGGTGGGATGAGGCTCATGCATTCAGACTAGGTGCCGTCGGTGATTCTGATCCCTTTGCTGCAACCCGACACACGATTTCGGGAACGGTTGAGAACAACGGAACATATACGTTTAGTTTCACCATGACGGCTCCATCCGCTCCTTCGACCTACACAACGGACTGGAGAATGGTGCGTGATGGATATGCATGGTTTGGAGCCACTCTGAGTAAGCAGGTCGTAGTCAGTGGCACCGGCAATACGGCGACACCGACGAACACTCCTACCTTCACGCCAACAGCAACTCCGACCAGTCCTGCTACGGAGATCATTGTTGATGATGGAGACGGCGCTTACAGCCAGTCCGGTTCTTGGACCTATGCAACGGGGACTGCCGGTACGTGCTACAATCAGGATTATTACTGGGCGAGCACTAACGTCTCAGCTGAGACGGCTTGGGCGAAGTGGAATCCCAACCTCACCGGTGCAGCTTGGTACGAGATTTACGTCATGTACCGAGCGGGAACTAACAGAGCCAACAATGCGCCTTACACTGTCTACCACAATGGTGGAAGCACGGTTGTCAACGTCAACCAGACTGCCAGTGGTGGAACCTGGGTTCTGTTGGGCACATTTGCCATGGATGCGGGAACATCCCGATATGTCAAAGTGAGCAATGGTCCTGCTGAAGGTTCCAAGGTTGTTATTGCCGATGCGGTTCGATATGTGCCCGTCGGAAACCTTGACCCGACCAGCACACCAACGGGGCAGAATACCAATACGCCGACCAACACACCAACCAACACTCCGACGAACATGCCGACCAGCACTCCGACCAATACGCCCACTTCAGGTGTGACGCCACCAGCAGACATCATCGTAGACAACAGTGACGGTGGATTCTCCGTCGTCAGTGGCAGTTGGTCTACAGGTACATCCGCAACTGACAAGTATGGTGCGGATTACCGCTACGCCACATGCGACTCTACCGGTGATACAGTTCAGTGGCAGGCTAACATTCCGGTGACGGGTCCATACAAAGTCTACTGCTGGTATCCACAGGGCAGCAACCGTCCGAATGATGCTCCTTACACAGTGTATTACGATGGTGGGAATCAGACCATTGACATCAACCAGCAGTACAATGGCGGTCAGTGGAATCTGATCGGCATCTTCAACTTCACGGCGGGCACCTACAACGTCAGGCTTACAGACATTGCTCAGGCGGGCCAGGTCGTCATGGCAGACGCGATCAAATGGGCATGGCACGACACGTCTCCGACGGCGACGCCAACAAATACTCCTGTGACGACTCCGGAAGCCCGTGGCATCTGGATTGACGTGTACGATGTGGATGCACAGTCAACGTTGACGACGGCAATTGACAAGGCGGTTCAGTACAATATGAATGCGGTGTTCCCAGAGATTCGATTCAGGGCGGATGCGTTGTACGTTCCGAACAGGACGGACTCGACCTATCCGAACCCTGAGCCGCGTTCCGATCAGCTGAGCGGAGCTCCTCCTGAGTTTGACCCGCTCCAGTATGCCATTGACTACGGACACTCAAAGGGACTCGAAGTTCACGCCTGGGTGGTTGTCAATGTGATGTGGAGTAGTTCAACCGCTCCAACAAGTCCGAATCACATATACAACGCGCATCCAGAATGGATCACCGAGAACCAGTCCGGTGTGACGATGACTGTGGGCGATGCGGAGGGTGCCTTTATGGATCCTGGCATTCCCGCAGTGCGTCAGCACAACCTGAATGTGTTCAAGGACATTCTGATGAACTATGATGTGGATGGCATCCATCTGGACTACATCCGCTATCCGGGTTCCTCCTTTGATCGGACTCTGGACTGGGGTCATGATCCCGTGGCACGCCAGGAGTACTACAACCAGTACGGCAAGTGGCCTTCACCCACAGATTCGGACTGGCAGAACTGGAAGCGCAGTCGGATTACCGCGACTGTCCAGGATCTATGGAACTTCATTGTGGCGAACAAGCCGGGAGTTGCTTTGAGTGCAGCGGTCTTCTCTTCTCGAAGCGATGCCTATGGCTGGAAGTTCCAGGACTGGAAGACTTGGTGTGAAGCGCCGATGCTTGATTACCTGTGCCTGATGAACTACAGCCAGGATACCTCAACAGTCATCAGCAGAATGTCGGATGCGCTGAGCAACTCCGGCACGCGTTTCGTGTTCAATGGCTTGAATGCCTATGACTACCCGTCCTATGCAGCGAGCCAGATTGTGGAGAAGATCAATCAGACTCGTGGTCTGGCAAACTTCACCGATGGTGAAGACGGTCTGATGTTCTACCACAACCGGAACATGCAGTTGGGCACTGACACTTACTACAGCGCCATTGGCGGTCCAAGTGGTCCGTGCGCCAACTGGGAGCGCTTCCCAGATCTCCCACAGAGACCTTCTGG
>JAKQFZ010000977.1 GCA_029558215.1 Candidatus Omnitrophota bacterium | reverse complement strand
GTGAGGGTCTTTTCCTCTGCGGTTTCAACCGCCGCTTCCACGGCAGTTTCTTCCTCTTCATCGTTCTTCTTTTCCTTGCGCGCCTTGGGAACACCCAGGTCGCAGAAGATCAACTGTGTGCCGCGGACAGCGCCAGTCATTTCACGGACCAGAGCAGCAAGAGAAGTCAGTCCGTCAACCTTGGGCATCTCTGCGTTGGGAGAAGCAGGGAGAACCAGACTCAGATCGGCGGCAGCCTTGCGACCATCGCTGGTGATCATAAGCATGTTGTCCTCTTCGGGGCGAACCCGACCACTGCGTACTTTTTCAGCACGTTGCGCAAGAGATTGAGTGAAGTCGATCAATTCCTGACCGGCGAATGATACCGCCTTGACCGGCTTGCCCAGATATAAGTCCGGGCGCTGAATCTCGGCGGGATCAACACGGCGCATGTCCGCAACCTGGAGCCACATTTGCATCAGCTCTGACATGTTGACGAACTTGCGGAAACGGGTGTTCATGCGGAAGCCCGCGCCGTCCGGGGTCATTTCCAGACCTGGTTCAGCAAGAGCAAATTGACGTGCCCAGGCATCGAATTGATGAAGTCCGGTGGAGCGTAGGACATCCATCTGAAAATACCGCTGCATGGTGAACATCTCGGCGATGGTGTTGGTGACAGGCGTGCCGGTCATCCCAACAAATTTGCCGCCGTTCTTCAACAACCATTGGGACTTGATAAACATATCAAATGCCCGCTGGCTGTCCGTGTTGGTCAGTCCCGCGATACGATTCATGCGGGTATTGAAATACAGGTTCTTGTACGCATGGAACTCGTCCACGACCAAAAGGTCAATGCCCAATTCCTCGAAGGTCAGAGTTTTTTCACTGTCCTTCTCGAACTGGTCCATATCCTTCAACTTCTTCTCAAGGCGCTTGAGGGCTTTTTCGATATCCTTTTGCGCCTGCGTCTTGCGACGGTTGGAGGCTTTTTCTTCTTCAAGGTACTCTTCAAGTTCTGAGATCTGTTCATTGATGAACTCACGCTTCGCCTGTTGAGATGCCGGAAGGAGTTTGAACGAAGAGAACGGAACGAGGATCATGTCCCATTCATTGGTTGCCACACGGCTCAGAAACACCGAGCGATTCCCTTTCGAGAGATCGTCTGGGGAGGGGATCAGCAGATTCGCGCCAGGGTAGGCTACCTGCATGGCAGCCTGCCAGTTAACCAGCGTGTGATTCGGAACGACGAACATCGACTTGCGGGTAAAGCCAAGTCGTTTGGATTCCATCGCCGCCACGATCGCGGTGAGCGTCTTGCCCAT
>JAKQFZ010000971.1 GCA_029558215.1 Candidatus Omnitrophota bacterium | reverse complement strand
CACCCCTGCACACGGTATCTCACCCTTGAGCGCACCCACTGGCAGGAAAAGACCTTGCATGATGTCGGCCTGCAATACGTCTTTGACCTCGGCAATGAGTTTGAGCAGATAGTGTTGAAAGAGATGATGGAGTCAGGCGTCAGGATCGTGGAGCAGCAGCGGCCTTTTGAGTGGCGAGACTACCAGATCACCGGGCATATTGATGGAAAACTGGAGGACGGAGGATCGTATTACCCATTCGAGATCAAGAGCGTTTCGCCGTTCGTGTTCGACTCGATTGGGTCGGTCTCGGATATGCTCAACAGTAAATATCTCCATCTCCGAAAGTACCCTGCTCAGATGATCCTCTACGAACTCATGGACAACAAAGAGCGTGGCGTAATGCTCTTCAAGAACAAGGCGAGCGGCCGTCTGAAAGAGGTCTGGATCGATCTTGACTATGATCTCGGGGAAGGGCTGCTCAAAAAGGCCGAAGAGATTAACCGCCACGTTTCCGCTGGAACGCTGCCCGATCCTATTGAGTGGAGCGACAACACCTGTCAGGAATGCGGTTATCTACACGTCTGCCTTCCAGATCGCAACGGCCTACAGGAAGTTTCCATCGATGACAATGAGGAGCTGGTAGATCTTCTGGAGAAGTACGACCGCCTGAAGCCTGTCGTCAAAGAGTTCGAGGAGATAGATGAGCAGTTGAAGAAGCTCCTCAATGGTCGAAGTCGTGTGATTGTCGGCAACTTTTTTATTGACGGCTACTACCGGAAAACGACCCGGTACGATGTGCCGAAAGAGATCAAAGCACAATATGCCAATGAGTCAGAGTATTGGGTGCGGAAGATCAGGAGGATATAAGCATGTACTTCGTATGGGGTGAAGATGGAAACCGGCCAAGGTTCCGGCATGAAACACTAGAGGGGGCAAAGTCTGAAGCGCAGAGATTAGCTACACTCAATCCCGGCCACAAGTTCTTTGTCGTGGGATATGCATTCAAACCTGATTCAGAATGGCACGACAACTGCGATGATATACCTTT
>JAKQFZ010000955.1 GCA_029558215.1 Candidatus Omnitrophota bacterium | reverse complement strand
ACCGCATGATACTCATCAAGTGCATCGCTCACCATACCCCGGTCGAGACAAAACTCCGCCAGTTTGCGTCGGATAGCGATATTTGTAGGTGCGTGTTTCAGCGCATCGCGATAGGCCTCTACACTCTTGCCCTGCAGATCGGCTGCGGAATAAAGCTCTGCCAGGCGAGCATAAGAATCCGAAGCCTTGGAACTTTCACCCAGAGAGGCATAGGCCTGAGCCAAGAACTCCATGAAGGGACTGGAGGCTCCAAGATACTCAAGAAGTGTCTCAGCGGCCTGAATCGCTCCCTGCCAGTCCCCCTTGTCCCGGGCAACCTTCATCGTGGAAAGTGCCAGAGCCTCACCCTCTTGAGTCACCCCGTTCTCCAAGAGTGAACAGGCAACTGTCTGCCGGAGGCCAATCTGATCGGGATAACGGGATTCGAGAATATCACCGATGGCTTTCAGTGCTTCAATGTCCACAGAAACACGGGCACGATCTACGGCATCTTGAAGCACCCTTAAGGCCTGCTCCTGCCCACCTTGGGTCTCGGCTCGCTCAACCATCTGTCTCAGACTGGCTGAAGTCAGTTCCTCAAGTAAGGAAGCCGGTTTCGAAGTGCCTTCAGCTCTACCGTAACCCTCCCCTTCATCGCGAACACCGCCCCTTTTCTTTTCCTGCTCAATCCGAAGCAGGTCTTCCAGAGAAAGCCCCACAGTCTTCTCTTCGGCCTGAGGCTCCGCTGTTGCCTCCGGTACAGGTTCCGATTCCTGTTCAGCTTTCGCCACGGGCTCGGAAACAGGTTCTTGCGATGGAGTCGGCTCGGTTGTCAAGGCCTCTTCCGGAGGCTTCTCAGACCTAATCAGGTCCTCCAGCGTATAAACGTCCTCTGAACTTTGCTCTGCAGGCAGAGTGGATGCAGGATACTGCGATGGGTCTAGTTTCAGTCTTTTGACCCAGTAGTCAACTGCTTCGGTTGGAGAACAGCGTGTTCCCAATGCGTAGAGTGTCAGTAGATCGCCACCCTTTGAGCCCTTACAGCGCGCGTATCGGCAGCTGAATCGCTTCTTCTGGGTGTCTATGGTCATGGTGCGAATGACTTTTTCGCGATGAATCGGGCAGAAACAGCGGAACTTTCCCGGAAAACGCTGAGCACTCTCTGGGAAGAAATTGATGGCGTTCAGAACCTCTTCCGGATCCATCCTGCTTTGCAGAGCTTGCAGAAGTGCCGGAGAGACCCCTCGAAACATGTCACCGGATATCTTTTCTTCCACTTCCTTGAGGCCACCACATCTGAATTTCTACCTTGCTATTGATACACCTAAATCAGAAAATCGGCAAGCACAGTGTCACAGAATCAGGATCTGCCACACTCCGCAATTCTTAAGGGCCGTCAACCGCTGTATGGACTTCCTTGAGAAGAGTCGAAATGAGTTTTCGGATCGGTGCGGGCACAGGATAGCGCTGGGATTGCCTGAGGGTGAGCCAGCGACTATCAACGTAGGGACACAGAAGCGCGAAGGCTCCTTCAAACTCAGCACTGAAGAAATGAGCCTCTACCTGACGGTTCATGATCCGATAATTGAGCACACCCAAAGGCTCCTTCCCTTTTTGCAGAGATTCGGTTGAGAGGCTCTCTTCTCTGGGAAATTCCCACAGCCCCTGATACGAAACACCTCGTCCTCTTTGAACCAGGAGGTACCTGCCACGTCGTGAGATGACAAGAAAAGTCTCGTGAATCTTCAACGTTTCCGAAGATTCGGATCGTCTGGGATACTGTTCTGTCCTCTTGAGCCTCCTTGCTTTGCAGAGCCTGCGTAAAGGACAAGCCGGACACTGAGGTTTTTGGGGCGTACAGATGAGTGCACCAAGTTCCATCAGCCCCTGATTCAGCAAGCGGGGGGTGGCAGAATTGACCAAAGATGTGGCAAGGCTCCAGAGTTTGGCCTTGCCCGTTGGCTTTTCGGGGTGCTCCTCAACAGCAAACAACCGAGACAGCAGTCTGATGACATTTCCGTCAACCAGAGGTTCGGGCTGATTGTACGCGATGCTTGCAATGGCTCCAGCTGTGTACCTTCCGATCCCGGGAAGTTCCATAAGTTGTGGGATTTCCGAAGGAACGCGCCCCCGATACAGTTTCCTGACAGTCTGGACTCCCTTGAGAAGATTTCGGGCGCGAGAGTAATACCCCAAGCCAGCCCAGTGCAGAAGGACTTCGCGCTCAGAGGCACCAGCCAGTTCTGCTAGCGTGGGAAAACGCTCAACAAACCGAAGGAAGAAGGGGATCACTTTCTTGACCTGGGTCTGCTGCAGCATGATCTCAGCAACCCATACCTTGTAGGGATCATAGTCTGTACGCCAAGGCAGGACACGGGCATTGTGACGAAACCAGTTCTCGATTATGCCTGCCAGCTTCTCAAATCTGCTCATACGCGAAAGAGTAAAGAACAGCCACTTCGAATGCAACTACAGTCCAGATTCCAGCACTTGAGAAGGGCTGCGCTGGATATACTTCCCGTGGCCACAGAAGGTCGAGACGCAGTCAGCCTTCCGATCCGTAACACTCTATATGGGTGAGACTTCACACAAAGATGACAAGCTGGCTCTGAACGATTTTCCCAGAATGTGCTCCTCGGATTCTGTCACTAAGGTTTCAGACCAAGTTCTTTGCTCAGATCAGCAGGAAGCGCAATCCCCTTTGACATGGATTGTTCTGCCAGAACTCGGGCTTCCCGCGTCTTGGCTTCGGTCTTCTGTGAAAGCAGGACTCGGAGTAGATCCGCAAGAGCGGGAGCGGAATCGGGAACCAGTGCGAGATAACGTTTGAGACACGCTTCCGCCTCGATTGCATTGGATTTCTGACGGAACGCAACACTCATGAAATAATGAGACTCTGCATTGTGAGGCTCAAACTCAAGGATGCGCTTGGCAACAGTTAACGCCTCATCAGAGTTCTCTTGATAGAGCAAGGTCTTTGCGAGTTGCACCCAGGAATCCGTGTTGGCCTCATTGAGTCGGACCGCCTGGCGAAGCGCTTCTTCTGCCTTCGCGTAGTCCTTCCTGCGAAGATGAAGCACACCAAGATTGTGCCACGCCTCAGAAAACCCAGGATTGCTCGTCACAGCTCTCTCCAGCGCTTTGCGGGCTTTGGAGAGTTGACCTGCCGCAAGGTGGCTTGCCGCAAGGTTGTTCAGGTACTCGGGGCTGTCGGAATTGAGTTTGACCGCCTCTTCTCCGAATTCGATCGCCTGT
>JAKQFZ010000948.1 GCA_029558215.1 Candidatus Omnitrophota bacterium | reverse complement strand
AACTCGGTGAATCTTCAGTACGTCAAGGTGCGCAAGCCCGAGATGGAAAACTACCAGCGCTTCCTCGCCGAACGCTACTCGGGCAGCATTGAGCAACTCAACGATGTCTATGGAACCAAGCACGCCGAGTTCAGCGCCATTAAAATGCCGACTGAGATGCCAACGGCTGGTGCCTCCTACGCGGACTGGGAATTCTTCATTGTCAACCGAGTCGCTCCCGAGAATCTCTACCTTGAGGCCGCCGAATTCGGTTTCCGAGACTATCTGCGCGAAAAGTACTCGACCATCGAAGCGCTCAACACGGCCTATCAACTCGGCTACACGGATTTCGCAGCGGTTCCTCTTCCTCAACAGGCACCGATTCAGAATGAGGAAAGAGCCACAGACTGGCTTGATTTCGTTCGCACCCAGGTTTCCTTTGAACATCTGCAACTGGACTCTTCCGCTCAGGCGGACTATATCGCCTATCTGAAAAAACTCTATCCCCCCCTGGCCACGGACAGCAGAATTCTCGATGTCACCACCCTCAATGAAGCGTATGGGTCGCGCCACGTCTCCGATCTCGACATCATCATGCCAAAACCGCCGCTAAAGATTCAGGGAAAAGAACTGGAAGACTGGAAACAGTTTGTTCTCAGTGAGGTCAATCCGGTTTACTACCGAATCGATCCGGAGCGGTTCGCGGACACATGGCACCAGTTTCTGGCACAACGGCACGGAAATGTCGAAAGTCTAAATCGAAAATGGAAAGTTCTTTTCGCAGGCTTTGAAGAGGTTTCTCCCCCGTACCTGATGACGGACTGGCAGGATATGGTTGACCAGAAGGGCGCGGTCTTCTGGGAGTTTTTCTGGCGCAACTACAAGATGGTGGCTGAATATCTGATTCTGCACGGCCGTGGACTGTGGAACACTGTTATCTACTGCGGACTGTCCGTTCTCGGACTACTCATTGTCAATCCCATCGCCGCCTACGCGCTTTCTCGCTACCGCCTGCCGTCTACCTACAAGATTCTTCTGTTCTGTATGTTGACGATGGCTTTTCCGCCCATCGTTCTCGGGATTCCGAGTTTTCTTCTGCTGAAGAAATTGGGCTTGCTCAATACGTTCGCTGCCCTGATTTTACCTGGAATCGCCAACGGCTACTCCATCTTCCTGCTGAAGGGATTCTTCGACAGCCTTCCCCAGGAACTTTACGAAGCGGCAATCATTGATGGAGCCAATGAGTTTCGAATGTTCTGGCAAATCACGATGGCGCTGTCTAAACCAATTCTCGCAGTCATTGCGCTGCAGGGTTTCACTCATGCCTATGCCAACTTTATGTTGGCTTTCATTGTCTGTCAGGATGAGAAGATGTGGACATTGATGGTCTGGCTCTATCAGCTTCAACAGATGGCCAGTCAGCCGGTGGTTTTCGCGTCGCTGTTGATCGCCGCCGCGCCAACGCTTCTGCTCTTTGTCTTCTGTCAGAACATCATCCTGCGCGGAATCGTCGTTCCTGTTGAGAAGTGATTTTATCGGCGATCCTGACGCCGCGGGTGACAAAGGCGACGGGATCCACGGCCTTCTCGCCTTGTCTCAGTTCGAAGTGAACGTGGGGTCCTGTTGCGCGGCCGGTTGCTCCAACTTGAGCAATATCTGAACCTTGCTTCACCCACTGTCCGACATTGACCAGATTCTTTTCATTGTGCCCGTAGAGTGACGTGATACCGTTTCCGTGATCGATCTCCACCACGTTGCCATAGCCTCTTCGCCAGCCACTGAAGACGACACTGCCATCTGCAGAAGCCTGTATCAACGTTCCTTTCGGCGCGGCGATGTCCATTCCTTTGTGGTGCGCAAGGTCTCTGCTGAACGGATCCTCTCTCAAACCGAAATGCGAGGTGATCGTTCCTTTGACCGGCAGCGTGAAACTCGGCGGTAGAACCGTTTGCTCAGTCGTCTTTTTGACCGCCGCACGCTCCGTCTGTTGGTTCAGAATAGAAAGATCAAGAACCTGTCCAACATGAATCAGGTCGGAGTTACTC
>JAKQFZ010000932.1 GCA_029558215.1 Candidatus Omnitrophota bacterium | reverse complement strand
GCGCGGATTCGGCTTGCAGAAGGCTCTGCGTATAAGGTGACCCTTCGCGCAAAGGCGATCCTTGACGGTTTGACGCTTCCACAGATCAGGACGAGTTTCGGCGAGCAGGTTCATCGGGACCTGGTTCAGATGCTTGGGCTTCCCGCGCCACAAGAAATCGTTGTCAACGTTGAGGCGATCAAACCCACATTGGCTGCAGTGACCAAAGACGATTCTGCGACCTACGGCACATTCTGAGCAGGTTCGTATCTGCGGACGCGCAGGCAACACCAGTGCTCGATTGCGAAAGAAACCGGCTCCTTTGGAGCCAGGAGCCAACAGGCTGCCTTGCAGGACGCGATGTCACAAAGGCCGATTTGCATCACGGACTTTCTATCTGTGGACAGATTCTGAATCCTCTGAACCGTCCGACGGGTTCTGCATACAGTCAGAGAGACACATGAGATGAGTATCAGTCTGGATCAGGTGAGACACATTGCCCTTCTGGCGCGACTGGAGTTCGGTGATACTGAACTTGAGAAGTTTGCCAGTCAGCTGAATTCGATCCTTCAGTACGCAGAGAAGATCAATGAACTGGATACGGAAAGTGTTATGCCCACGGCTCACGCCATCCCGATGGCGAATGTCTTTCGGGAAGACGAGGTGAAGCCCTCTCTTCCTGTCGAACAGGCGCTGCAAAATGCTCCGGTCCACAACAAGGCCACATTCATCGTCCCCAAAGTCGCCGAATGATTGCTTTACGTCCGTTCCCCGTCTTTTCCTCGCCCCTCCTGCAGGAGTCCGGTCTTGTGCATCATGGAGTCTCCGGACGTCCGATCGGCTGTCCGGAAGACTGTGTCGAGGCGAATATGAGTTTCGACTGGGGCGATCAGACTGTTGCTACTCATTATCGCTCTGATTTTGCCGAACGATTGGGTGTTGAAACATCCAGCATTGTCCTTCCGCGACAGGTTCACGGCTCAGATGTGTTGGTTGTCGCACGACGGGGCCATGACCGACCCTTTCTTGGACAAGCAGATGGACTGGTCACTGCGCAGTGGGATGTTGCGCTTGGGATTCTCGTTGCGGACTGCATTCCGATCTTTCTGCTCGACAGAGCGACGCCCGCAATTGGTCTTGTTCATGCGGGTTGGCGAGGTACGGTTGCAGGTATTGCAGCAAAGGCCTTGGGTGTGATGCAGGACGAATGCGACACAAAGCCCGAAAACTGTATTGTCTGGATTGGTCCCAGCATAGGTGTGTGTTGCTTTGAGGTTGGGCCTGAAGTGACTGCAGAATTCCAAAATGCTTTCCCACGCAATGGGATTGAATTTGGAGATCACATTGATCTCAAACAAGTCAACAGGCAAATCCTTCTCTCGAAAGGCGTTCCCGACGATCAGATTGAGATCAGCCCCGAATGCAGCTATTGCAGCGACGGATTCTTCTCCCATCGTCGAGCGGTTCACCGCGGTCTCGAACGAACTGGCCGCATGATGGGGCTTCTGGCGCTGAGACGATAGATCTGAGATTGACTGGTTTTATCAGCCGTTCATGTCTTGTGATGGCTCAGGGCATTTCTTTCTGGCAAACGGACACTCTCCTGATCCGGCGTGCGTGGGCTCATCCGGTAGCGACAGGCCGTGTGCAGTTGTCAGGTCGAAGCGGCTTTGGTATTGTTCCCGACGTTCCTTAAATATACGTTAGACAGCAGGAGAGAGTCGTCATGGCAAAGAAAGTGCAGAAGGAGATCGGCTGGGGCTTGGTTGGCTATGGTGGTGCGTTCAATATGGGAAAGGCGCACGGTGCATCCATTCAAAAGCAGAAGGGCATGAAGGTAGTTGCAGCGTGTGACCTTGACGCAGGACGTCTGCCGGCCGCGGAGCAGGATTTTCCGGGCATCAAGACTTATACATCCATGGATGAGATGCTGAAAAACCCGGAAGTAAGCGGTGCTGTGATCATCACCCCACACAACACCCACGCGGATCTTGCTGTCAAGTGCCTGAAGGCAGGGAAGCATGTTGTAGTCGAAAAGCCAATGTGCATCACCGTAGATGAAGCAACAGCCATGATCAATGCGGCAAAGAAGTCCGGCGCTTGTCTTTCGGTATTTCATAACCGACGTCAGGACGGTGATTACAAGACCATACAGAAGATTGTCCACAAGGGACTTATTGGCGATATCTTTCATGTGGAGATTCATATGGGTGGATATGGCAAGCCCGGTTCTTGGTGGAGATCCAACAAGGCGATCTCCGGTGGCAACCTCTATGACTGGGGAGCGCACTTGGTAGACTGGGTCTTGAATCTTGTGCCTTCCAAGATCGAGTCAGTCACGGGCTTCTTCCACAAGCTGAAATGGTTTGAAGTAACCAACGAGGATCACACCCAGGCGATCATCAAGTTTGCCAACGGTGCGGTGGCAGAGATCACTGTTTCCAGCCTCGCTCGTATTGGCAGACCAAGATGGCGGGTTCTGGGAACTCTGGGAGCGTTTACCATTGAAGGGGACAAGGTTCTGGTCTCTACCGAAGTGGATGGCACCCCTACTGAGATGCGTGTCAGCTATGAGCCCAGCAATTGGGACCATTACTATGAGAACATTGCCGACCATCTGCTGCGAGGCAAGAAACTCGAAGTGCTTCCAGAAGAGGGACGTCGAGTGATCGCTGTCATTGAGGGTGCGGAGAAATCGTCCAAGTCGGGACAGTCCGTAAAGGTTCCATTTGAGTAGGAACTGGTCTTCAGACGGGTTGTTGCATTGTGCGTACGGACAGATGTTGACGTACCGTTGCTATTGTCCGCAGAAAGCGTATTATTGGTGGGTGCGAGGTCTCTTAGGAGAGGCATTTCTGGTTTGGGTGTATTTTTATTTGAAATGTAGAAAAACCCGGGGTACCTTGTAATATGGCAAGTGACTTCGGGCCTGTGACTTGAAGATGCCGGTGTCCGTTTTGCCGAGAACGGACTACCCAAGACCGGGTCAGGAAGGAAAAGAGATGGAACAGATTGCCCGCAGGAAAGTCCGTCTGGTCTGGCTTCTGCTCCTTTTTGGGGCTTCTGCTGCCTATGTTCTTCCCCGACTTGCCATGCGCGGGGAGTGTCTTAGCTATGAGATGTTCACTCAGATTCAAGAGGGGATGACACGAAGCGAAGTGCTTAAAATTCTGGGAGATCCGAGTCTGATTGAACTCGAAAGTCTGCCTTCTCTGATCCCCAAGGATGCGACCGGAGTGCTGCAGGAAGTCCTGGTCTACTACTCCCCCGCCAAGATGGTAACAGCCCGAATCACCCTGTCATCAGAGGATAAGGTCGGAAAAGTCATGCTCCCAACCAAAGATGTCCATGCGGTTGGCGACCACAGATAGAAGAATATCCTCGCTCAGATTATCCCATCGTCTGGCTCGTTCGGTTCCTTATCCTTTTTGGGTTCCTCTTCCTGAAGTCCCTCATCAATAATCTTGAGAACATCCTCTTCCCCAGACGGGGGTGCGGCTTGTCTTTGTCCGGGACGGCTGATATTTCGGAGAAATGACAGCACAATGACGATTACGACCAACCCCAACAGATAAGGCCAGACCTTTGCCAACGGCGCAAGGATCTTCGAGACTGCAGAGGGGCCTGTCCGTGTCGGCCTCTGGGTTCTGGGCACAACAGTCGGTACTGCACCAGGTCGCTGACTGATCAAGGGTCCAATGACACAAACCGGGGAGAGGTTGCTCTGGCGACCGGTTCTGTCAATGGCGACCACGGCGTAGTAGTGCGTTGCTGTCGCGTCCGCCGGCAGGATGCTGTCCGTGTACTTAGGCTCGACCAGTTCTTGAGCAGTCAGGAACAGTTCTCGTGTTGCGCCGGTTCCAAATCCAGCGGCCTGAGAGCGGTAGAGATTCCATCGGACGGGTCCTTCTATGGTCTTTGGAGCTTCCGGCCAACTCAAATCAACCTTGCTTCCATATCGGATGCCTTCCAGACGCGCTGGTGGAGGAATCTGATTGCTGTCCACCACAAACTCGTACATGGTCGTTACGGGATCCTTCAGATCGGAGGAATCCGTTGCCTCGATTTCAAGTTGGTGTCTTCCGTCTCCAAGTCGCGAAGCGTTCACCTGAAGAATTGGGCCGTGAACTACACCGGACCAAAGCCCACCGTTGATTCGAAAACGAAGTCTGACCTCTTCTTCCGGCGTCTCGTTATCCCAAATGGAGAGGAATAGTTCGAACAGTCCCGGAACAATGGGCTTATCCGGCGCATCGCTGATCTCGACCTTGGGCGGAATGCTTACTTCAAAGGGAACGATTCGCGGGGGATCCTCAACATTGCCTGCCTGATCCTTGGAACGCACCCGCAGCTGATGCAGACCGTCTTTGAGTCCATCCACCGGAATGGTTGGGAACAAGATAAACGGAGTCCACTCCTGATCGTCCAGTTTCAGGGAGAATCTCAGTTCCGAGGTAGCGGAGTAATTATCGGTAGCGGCAATATCCACAAAAAGGCTGGTCGCCCCGCGGACATAAGGCCGCACTTCTGCCCGAGTGGTTTGTGGTGGCAGGGTGTCCACTCGGAAAGAACACAACGCGGGTGATGGATCCACTGCCCCAATCTCATCTATCGCACGCACTTCAAACGTATGGTCTCCATTGGTTAATGAAGACAGAGCCAATTCCTGAACGGGCCGAGGGTCGCACCACTCTTCCGAATTGAGGCGGTACTGAAAGAGAAGGCGGTTGGGTGAGGTTGTGTTGTCCACACCCGTCCACTTGACTCTCGGTCGGAGATCATTGCTCATTGGTGGCGGAGTGGCGACCAGGATTGTGTCTGGTGGACACATCACCGTAAACACTACGGAATCTGACTGAACGCTTACATTTCCAGCCTCGTCGCGGGCCATGACGCTGAAGGTATGCTCTCCATCGGCAAGATCACTGAGGCTTCTCTCTGTTGTGGACTCGAATGCAGACCAGGATGCATCGTTCAGGCGGGAAGAGAACACCAGGTTGGCATCCTCAGACCAATCATCAGTGCCTGCCCATGTAACCACTATCTGCGTGGCATCAATCACCTGTTCCGCCGTAAGCATCTTTGCTTCGGGAGGAGTGGAATCGGTTCGTCTGATATAAAGCACATCTCTTGTGTTGACTTTGTGAGTACCGACCTGGAAAGTGTCCCCGCGATATTCGACGATGGTTGGTGGCTGGGGATTTCCAAATTGTTGTTCGGTAATCGTTTCTTCCTTCCACGTCAGGCCGGAATCAGAACTGGTCAGCAAAACACAACCTTCGGGCGTCTTGTAGGCAAACTCTTGCTTCGTGCCGCTGACAAAGAAGCGATAGTTGCTGATGCGCAGAAAGACCCGCTTGACAGGGATATTGGATTCCCACGTACGGCCATTGTTGCGACTCATGGACATTCGAATCGTGGAGTCATACTTGTCATTGCTCACATTGGTAGAAAGCCGCCTTTCGGCTTCCTCAAGGTGTTGCACATCGCGTTGCTGAACGTCGGGAGACGTCAGGGAAAGATCTTTTCCGATAATCTGTTGCTCGACCCATCCCAGATAAAGAAGGCTGCCATCCGCAAAGAGCTTCGGGAAATAAATCGCTTTGGTCGTCTCGGTCACTGCGATTCGGGTAGACCATGTCGTTCCCCCGTCGGCGCTCTGTCGGTAGAACAAACCGTTCAGGCCTCGCTCGGTGGGACACCACGCAGCGTGGAGCACTCCCTGATGGGACAAAAGGCACGTTCCCACTCCCATGCTGAAGTGCCTGGAAAGATCCTTGATCGGTGTCCAAACCCGGCCTTTGTCCCGACAGTTCAGATAGCTGACAGTACAGTCTCCATCCAGTCGAAGGGACTGGAACAGGATGTGCAGACCATTGGCATCGGCGAGAATCGTCGGTGCAATCGCATTGTATTCCAGTTCCGAGAGGTTCTTGCTTCCCGACCATCGAACCGAGGGAGCCGGATCGGCCAGACCCTGCGACAGGGGAAGGATCAGAAGAAGACACCCGAAGACCCAGATAACGCGAGAAAAGTTCATCATCATGACCCCCGAAAATCATTTTCGGTAATAGTCGTTCATCTGATTCAATCTATACAATTTCAGGTGCGCTGACAAGCAAAGATTGCTCCATAGGCCAAATCCGACCGAACTTGGCTCGATGGCCTTCCTTGACATGCGCCGATTTGTTGAGAAATATCATCCGTACCTTGCTTTCGATGTGGTATATTCGTTTGAACGTCATTCCCCGAGGCGGGGGTGGTCAGCCACCGTGCATTCGACTGGCGAATAGAGGAAGAAATCGTGCTGGAGAGAGTTCGGAAAATCCGAGAACGTTTGGCAGAAATTGACCAGGAGATGTCCAATCCCGATGTCTTTCGGGATAACAACCGCATTCAGAGTCTTGGCAAGGAGCGGTCTGAACTTGCCCCGATTGTTGTTGCAGCGGATCAACTGGATCAGTTGTTGGGAGATTTGGCGGAAGCGGAATCCCTTCTGAAGTCCGAGGACGAAGAGACGAGGGAATATGCCGAGTCTGAAAAGGCTATTCTGCAAGCGCAAGTCACTGAGGCACAAGCTCATCTGGAAGATCTGTTGTTGCCCAAAGAGGCTGTGGACGATCGAAATAGCATCATCGAGATTCGGGCAGGAACGGGTGGCGAGGAGGCCGCGCTGTTTGCGTCTGATCTCTTGAGAATGTACATGCGTTACGTAGAGCGTCATGGCTGGAAGGCGGAAATGCTGTCCAGCAATCCAACGGGTATTGGGGGATTCAAAGAAGTGATCTTTGCCATTCGGGCAAAAGGGGCGTACAGCTTTCTCAAGTTTGAAGGGGGAGTGCACCGCGTTCAGAGGGTTCCCGCAACGGAAGCCTCAGGGCGCATTCATACCTCTACAGCCACGGTTGCGGTTCTCCCCGAAGCCGAAGAAGTGGACGTGAATCTCAAGGAAGACGATCTGCGCATTGACCGGTTCTGCTCTTCAGGGCCGGGTGGACAGAGTGTCAATACGACCTACTCCGCGGTTCGACTGACCCACATTCCCACGGGGTTGGTGGTCAGCTGCCAGGATGAAAGAAGCCAGATTAAGAATCTCGCCAAGGCAAAGATGGTGCTTCGTTCCCGCCTTCTGGAAGCGGAAATGCAAGCACAGCGGGAACAGGAGCGCCGCGACCGGGGTCTGCAGGTTCGCACGGGACAGCGCAACGAGAAGATTCGAACCTACAACTTTCCCCAAAGCCGACTGACCGATCACCGCATCGGGTTTACCTCATATCGGCTTCCCGAGATCATGGATGGGGATCTGGACGAGTTGATTACAGCTTTGAATGTCGCCGATCGCGCAGAACGGCTTGCCACGGGGAAGAAGGATGCTTGATCGCTTATCTGCAAAGCCTGACAACGCTGGGGATTTCACATGGCGGGACTGACTTTGGGTGAGGCGCTGCAGAAATCGGCGAACTTTTTCGACCAGAGAGGGTGTGAGTCACCTCGGTTGTCGGCGGAATTGCTTCTGGCACATGTATTGCAGACGGATCGGCTTCATCTATATATGGAATACAGCCGTCCTCTGACCGAACGGGAAACCGATGCCTACCGCGAGATGGTAAGGAGAAGGGGACAGGGGGAGCCGGTGGCATACCTTCTGGGTCGCAAGGAGTTCTTCTCCCTCGATTTTGAAGTGGATTCCTCCGTGCTCATTCCGAGGCCGGAAACAGAAGTGCTGGTTCAGGTGGCACTGGAAGTCCTGAATATCAGGGAGTCAGCACCCGTCACAGTATGGGACATCGGAACGGGCAGCGGTGCCATTGCGGTTTCCCTGGCAGTTCACAAGCGAAACGCCCGAATTGTGGCTTCGGACATTTCCCCAAAGGCTTTGGAATGCGCCCGACGCAATTCTGCCAGACATGAGGTTCTCGATCGGGTGCAGTTTTTCTGTGCCGACCTGGATCAAAGCACGCCAGGGACAGAGGAAGAAGAAACTTTGCGACGTGTGTTGGCGGATGGTTTCGATGTGATTGTTTCCAATCCACCCTATGTTCGATCGGGCGAGATCGAGACGCTTCAGCGCGAAATCCGGGACTGGGAACCGCGAGCTGCCTTGGATGGCGGGAAGGATGGACTGGACGTGGTTCGGCGTATCTTTGCTCAAGCGGGGAGATATCTTCGCCCAACAGGGGCGATGGTTTTGGAGTTGGGAGAGGGTCAGGCAAAGGCTCTGACTGAACAGATAGGTCGTGAGTGGGTGTTGGAGACGCGTCAGGATTTCAGCGGTCGTGATCGCGTCATCGTGGCTCGAATTGGATCGGTGGTGTAACGGAAGTGATAACAATGGATCGAATTCTCATTCGTGGTGGATCGCGTCTTCAGGGTGAAGTGCAGGTGAGCGGTGCCAAGAACGCCGCATTGCCCATCATGGCGGCAACGATTCTCTGTGACGAACCGGTGACTTTGGAGAATGTGCCGAACCTTGTGGACATTGACTCGATGGAGCGTATTCTGTGCTGCTTCGGCATCGAAACCAAGCGCGAGGTGGGGGGTATCTTTCGGGTTGAGCCCAAGACCCTTCGATGGTTTGAGGCACCCTATGACCTGGTTCGCAAGATGCGCGCATCGTTTTTCGTTCTCGGCCCGCTGGTTGCCAAGAGCGGTCAGGCACGGGTCTCGATGCCTGGGGGATGCGCCATCGGCCGCCGTCCTGTTGATATTCATATCAAGGCTCTGGAGAAATTGGGTGTGGAGATCGCCGTCTCCCATGGCTATGTTGAAGCGCATGGTCTCGAACTTCGGGGAGCGGAGATCGTTCTGGATTTTCCGAGTGTTGGAGCGACGGAAAATGTCCTCATGGCTGCCACTTTGGCCAAGGGAGAGAGTGTCATTCGAAATGCGGCACGCGAACCAGAAGTGTCCGATCTGGCCAACTTTCTTGTTGCCATGGGAGCGAAAATTGAGGGCATCGGCACCGATGTTCTCCATGTTCAAGGTGTGCAGTCCCTATCTGGTGGAGCTTATCGGGTTATCCCCGACCGCATTGAGGCCGAGACCTTCATGGTCGCTGGTGCCATGACCGGAGGCGATGTCACGATCACGGATGCGACCCCCGACCACTGCACCAGCGTGATCGAGAAACTCAGGCAGATCGGAGCCAGGTTGGATGTTACGGATGGCAAGATTCGGGTTCAGGGTCCCGACGAGTTCAAGCCAGTGGAAGTTTCTACCATGCCTTATCCCGGTTTTCCGACTGACAGTCAGGCGCAACTGATGGCGCTTTTGACCATCGCCAAGGGTACCAGTATCGTCAAGGAGACAATCTTTGAAAACAGATTCATGCACGTCTCTGAATTGGTTCGTCTTGGCGCAGATATCACCATTGATGGCAACTGCGCCATTGTGAAAGGCGTTCCAAACTTGTCCGGCTCTCCGATCATGGCGTCCGACCTTCGGGCGAGTGCCGCCTTGATCCTGGCTGGGCTCATTGCGCGAGGCGAAACCGAGGTGCTTCGCGTGTACCATCTGGATCGAGGATACGAACATATCGAAGCCAAACTGTCCGCACTGGGCGCCAATGTCGAGCGCTTTCGACGCGGACAGTGAAAAATCCGGAGCAATCCAGGCTCTTGATAAGGGCAGGTGTTCCCACCTCTCGATTCATTTGCCTGAGTGCATTCAGGTCATTATACTCTTCAGTAGAGGGTCTCTGATCCCGATTTGGATTTGGGTGAAGAAGAGTTGTCTACATTTGTCATCTTGGTCTTTCTTCTTGGTGCGTCAGCGTTTTTCTCCGCTTCTGAGACGGCACTCTTCTCCCTTCCGAAGACGCGCATTGAAGGCTTTCGGCGTGATCGAAGGCGTCTGGGAAGAGCGGTCTGGGAACTGCTCTCCAAACCCTCAAATCTTCTAATCACCATCCTCATCGGCAATATGACCGTGAACATCCTCTCTTCCTCCCTGAGTGCCCATTTTCTGACAGGGCTGTTTGGCAAGGAAGGCCTGGCGCTGTCCATCGTCGGGATGTGGTTCCTGATTCTGGTGTGCGGGGAAGTTACTCCAAAGATCATCGCGATTCGTCAGAACGAGAGGCTGGCGCCATATATGGCCTGGATTCTGAGTGGCTTTGGAACTGTTGTGTCGCCACTGCGTCTCACTCTCAATTTCGTCACGGATTCCGTCATGCGGCTGCTGCGTCAACGTGAGATTCATCGGCAGGAGACTCTTACTGAAAAAGAGTTGAAGACTGCGTTCCGGCTTGGACACCATGAGGGGGAACTCGATGAACGCGAAGAGCGGATTCTGAGGCGTATCATTGAATTCGAGTCCAAGAGCGTCAAGTCCGCCATGACACCACGAGGGGATATTGTTGCCTGTGATGTATCCAAAGGTCTGGAAGGAATTCTGCAAACGTTTCGCGAGAATCATTTCAGCCGAATTCCGGTCTACCGGGACAGTTTTCGCACCATTCTGGGCATCGCCTATATCAAGGATTTTCTGACGCAGTGGGAACAGGCGCAACGGGACTTCATCAGTCTGCTGCGTCCTGCCTTCTTTGTTCCGGAACAACAAAAGATTGAGCGCCTCTTTCTCCAACTTCAGCGCCGCAAGACTTCCATGGCTCTGGTTGTAGACGAATACGGAAGTCTCGAGGGCTTGGTCACACTCCATGACCTTCTGGAGGAGATCGTTGGCGATGTTCCCCAACGCGATGAAGAGTCAGAGTGCCGTGTTCTGGGAAGCAATGCCTGGCTCGTGAGAGCACAAATGACTGCAACGAATTTCGAGGACTCCTTTTCGATCCAGATGCCGGACGGCGACTATGACACCATCGGCGGATACCTCATCGGCATACGGGGAGAGCTTCCACAGGTCGGCGAACACTTTGAACTCGGTGATCTCATTATCACGGTGCATCAGAGGGAAGAAAGCCGCTTGAACTGGCTCCGGGTCGAGAGAAAGAAGGTGGACCTCCCATGACAGAAACCACCCTCTATCTCATCGGCATCGCCTTCTGTCTGCTTTGTGAAGCCTTCTTCGCCGGTTCGGAGATGGGTATCGTCTCCTTGAACAAGATCCGTCTCAAGCACCTGGCGGACGAGGGAAACAGAAGTGCACTTCTGATCTTGAAAATGCTGGAGCATCCGGAGAAGGTTCTTGGAACGACGCTTGTCGCCGTGAATCTGGCCATTGTGGCGTCCGCATCCATGGCAAGTTACGTCACCGCACTTCATTTCCGCCAATCCACAGAACTGCTCACAACAGCGATCATGCTGCCTCTTATCGTTGTTTTTGGAGAACTGATTCCCAAGATGATCTTTCGTCGCCATGCAGATCGGCTGACCCTGCTTTCGGTTCACGGTCTTCGTCTTGCGTATTTCATCCTGTTTCCGATGGTGACTCTCTGCAGTGGTATAGGCAAAGGCCTTGCGCAGGTGGTGGGCGCTGGCGGAGAGGAGAAGAATCCTTACGTCTCTCGTGAGGAACTCATACTCCTTGTCCAGGAGCAAGCTCGAAAGGGTACCTCGAAACGTCAGTATGAGATGGCGCATCAGGCGTTCTATTTCGGTGAGACGCTGGCCAGGAACATTATGGTGCCGCTTATTGAGGTCAAGGCAGTGGATGCAAAGGCGGGCGTTGCAGAGATCCGTCGGATTGTTCTCGAGTGCGGATTCTCGCATATCCCTGTGTATGAGGAACGTATTGATAACATTGTGGGCATGATCGAAATGTTCGATCTCCTGCAAGCCCGCGACACTCAGACGGCCCGGGAAATCATGCAGGAGCCTGTGCTGGTGCCCGATACACTGTCCATCGCCACGCTACTGGATACGCTCAGAGCCAGACGCGCCAACATTGCCATTTTGATAGATGAGTATGGTGGGGTTTCCGGCATCGCGACCACCGAAGACATCATGGAGGAAATCGTAGGAGACATCCGTGACGAATACGATCTTGAAGAGCGCAGCGAGATCATCCGTGAGAAACACTCTTTGGTAGTGGACGGAAAAGTCACCATCGATCGACTTAATGAAGACTTTGGCATGAAACTTCCCAAGGAAGGGGTTGAGACGGTTGCCGGATTTCTTGTCTCTCAGTTCGGTGCCCTTCCTTCTGCAGGCCGGAAACTGGCATACAGGAGACTGGAGTTTGAAGTTCTTGAAGCCTCTTCACGCGCAATTCAACGAGTTCGAATCCGAAAGAGGTAGTTTCTCTCGCAAGCAAGCACCGCACAGGACAGTAGGCATAATCTGTTGCCCGCGCAGTCGAAATCAGTCTCACAATCCAGTGTACGCTGCTCTCAGGAACGCGGTGCTGCCTCGATTCCACGGCTATTTCCACCGATCGAGTCCATGAACCGGACTCGACACAACAACGTCTGGCCGTACTGCATACGTGAAGGGGAGGGTAACGCCTTGCGTTGTCTGAAGCAATCGGGGCACCTTTCCGGAGAACAGCATAAGGGAACGGCATATTTGTTGACCAAGTACTGAAACTGATGTATCTTCTTTATAGATACAGAGTGGAGGTATTGAAGATGGAAACCCGCGTGCAGAAATGGGGAAACAGTCTTGCTCTTCGAATTCCGAAACCCTTTGCTACCGAAGCGGGGATAGAAGCCAATTCATCTGTGGATGTCACATTGAGAGGAGGGAAGTTGATCATCACGCCCAATGCGGAGAGTGAAGTATCTCTGTCACAACTGCTGGCGCGGGTCAACGAACGGAATAGGCACAGCGAGATAGACAGCGGTCCGGCAGCGGGGAGTGAAGTATGGTAGCCAAGAGGGAATATGTTCCTGAACGTGGTGATTTGGTCTGGATTACGCTCAATCCTCAAGCGGGTCATGAACAGAGTGGTCGAAGACCTGCGATGGTGCTTTCACCTTCAGCCTACAACGAGAAGGTAGGGTTGGCGATCTTCTGCCCGGTGACAAGTCAGGTGAAAGGCTATCCGTTCGAGGTTCCGATACCCGATGATGCGAGAGTCTGCGGCGTCATCCTGGCGGATCAGGTCAAGAGTCTGGACTGGCGGGTTCGGAAAGCGGAGTTGATTTCCCGTTTGCCAGCTCCAACAGTTGATGAGGTACTGAAGAGAACGCACGTTTTGATGAAAAGATAAACAAGCCTCGCTATACTCTGCACTGAGATAACTGTGTCTCTTCATGCATCAACCAGACTGGGGTGGTGACAGATGAAACATCTTCTGGTTCTGTTCTTGGTTATGTCGCTGCGCTTCATCTCGAGGGGTGGTTCGTCCTACGCCGAAACAACCTCTCCTGCCGAATACTCTTGGGAAGAGATCATCCGTGAGAAAGATCTTTCTGATGTCCAAATCTCAGCATTGAGAAGGAATGGGATTCTCGTAACAGATGAGGCATACAAACAGATATTTACAGCGTATATTCTCCTCATTAACCCGGTTTTCATCACCTCGGACTCCTTGCTCAATGCGTATCATGTGCTCTATGAGGAATCTGTCTTTCGGCTTGAGAGTGAGATGGCTTCACGACTACCGGATATCCTTCGGCACATCATGGATAACATCGAGAACGTCCTTCAGAAATGTGAAGGGGATCCGGAACTTCTGGCGAGAGCTGGCAGACTTGCGAGGCTCGTTCCAGGGATAGCTCTGAGGCTCATTGATGACTCTTTTCACCTTAAGCAAGAAGACCTGGATGCAATTCTGGAAAAGGAAGTTGAGAAGATCGTCCAGGCTGATGGCATTGGTCGGCCTGGATGGCACAGCGAGTCGGATGTGTCTGCCCTCAGGCTAGATTACAGCCGCCATAAACCTCGCGGTTTCTACACACGCACGGAGGATCTCAGTCGTTATTTCCGCGCGGTCTCGTGGCTGCAGTCTATTCCGTTTCGCATCAAGAAAGACGAGGAACTGGCGGCAGTTGCAATGCTTTCCGAGTGTCTCGACTCCAAAACATTCACGGATCCTGTCAAATTGAGTGACACGAGATCGTTTTTCCAAGCCTATCGCAAAATGATTGGCGTCTGTGATGACTCAGATCTGAACTTCCTTTTCGATATGTCACAAGATTTCACCCGTTGGGATTCGAACGATTATGATTTTCGCGAGTGGCGCGACTACATTGTGAAAAAGGCGATGCAAACCAATAGGCGTCCTTTGATCAATGATCAAATACGCTTTCCTCCGGACGATTCGAGCGAAGCATGGGAACCCGACGTCCGGATCATCTCGGCATATCGCACTCCGAGCGCCATTCTGTTTCAGCGAACCACGGACATCCGCCGCTTTATGCGAGACTATCCAGAAGGACTGGAAGTCGCCGCGGCACTAGGTTCGCCCTTCGCACGCAACAACATCCATGGTTCGCAGAGGTCTGAGATACTGAAGGAGACAGAATCCTGCAGAGCACATTTCCAAGGCAAGAGTCTGTACTACGACTATCTGGATGCGCTCAAGACCCTTCTCGATCCCCCCGATCTCGATGGGCCTGACTTCATGAAACGAGAGGCATGGCAACTGAAGAGCTGCAATACCGTCCTTGCGGGTTGGGCGCAGCTGTGTCACACATGGATCCTGCAGTCAAAGCAGGCGGTTCGTTACTTGAGTGATGCTATGCTTCCCGTGGGTTTTGTTGAGCCGGAGCCGGATTTCTTCTCGAAAATGGCGGATCTGGCGGAGAAGACCCGGCTCTTTCTCAGAGAGTTGAACGCTCTAAAACCGGACTACACGCAAGTGCTCAGAGCTCTCTCGAATTACCGTTCCGGGCTATTGAAGGAACAGAGCGGTTTATCGGAAGACTATTCTGTCTTGTCAGATGAGGCAAGGATGGACACGGGAATTCATTACATGTTGTCGGAGATGAACCCGGTGAAGCGCGAGAGAGGGTCGGATGCATACTTCCAGAAGTCTGTCGAGTGGATTGACACCCTGATAGCGGACGTCAAAAACGGTCGTGTCTCAGATCATCCTGCGCTTGAGTCTGTGTGCAAAGAGTATAACCATGATCTCAACGACTTGTGGATACGCTTTGAGAAGTTGAGCCGAAGACTTGAGGTGATTGCTCTGAAGCAATTGAGGGGCTCATATCTGAATGATAGTGACGCAGCCTTCATCAAGTCCTATGGCAAGGAACTCGCTGAGATCATGCTGTACCGGGATTCCGCACGCTCGCACCCGAGGGATGACGCCCCACGAATCGTTGATGTCTTCTACAATCCTCTGAAGAAGGGCTATCTTCAAGTTGGGGTCTGTCGAGCGAGGAAGCTGTATGTTCTCTATCCATGGAAGGGCAAGAGAATCCTGTGTGAGGGTGCGATTATGCCGTACTACGAGTTTGTTTCAGGCACCCGGCTTACCGATGAAGAGTGGAGGAAGATTCTGGATTCTGATCAACGTCCGCCCATTCCCAAATGGATGCTGCCCATAGTGAGTGGAAGAGACTTGGGCAAACCTGCATTTAGTCGTCGTCCCTGAGGTACCGCCATCGGTCTCGATTCTGGTTGCCATCCATCAAGCAAGGATATCCTACGGCGCGACGACTGAGCGAGATACTGACAAAGAACCCTTGCCAGTCTCCTCCGCCCTATGAGAGGCTGCTTGGAGACCTTGAGGGGGCTCTTTCTCGCCGGATCAACATCCAGCATCGCCTCGTCTATCAGGCCATAGACGAAACGAAGACCGTGAAAGTCATTCGGATGTGGACACGCTATGATTAGGGCTGTGCAGGGTCAGTCAGGCGGAAGTTTCCCCGGTGGCAACGTCTGTGCTGTCAATGATTCCCATGATGAGTTCTCGAACGGGGCAGACCTTCAGGTTAAGAACTTTGGGTGCCAAGCCTGGCGCGGCTCCCAGCAGAACGACGTCGCCCGTGCCAGCACCGACGTAGTCCACCGCTATCGTGGCGAGTCCCTTTGGTTTGCCGTCCAGATCGAGTGGTTGAACAAGCAGCATGGTGCGGTTCTCATACGCTTCATGCTTGATGGTTGAAACGACATTTCCGATGACCAAACCGATGTTCACTTAGGGATCCTCAGGACGATTCCGTCTTGTTACTTCTGTATTTTCTGTAGCAACGCAATGATCCAACGCTTTTGAGGAGACTGGGATCAGTTTCATACGTGTCCACGATGCCGACCACCGCAGCATCCACCGGCATTGGCTTGCCCTCTTCGAGAAGTGCAGCATCACCACTTGCGACGTAGTAGACCGTTTCGCCGCTGCCCACCTGGCTCTTGATGTCAACGGCAATGATTGGTGCGCCCACATCTTCTCCATTTTCATTGATGGGTTGGATGACGCAGAGTTTGCTTCCGACAAGGCTCTTGTGCTTCTCGGTTGAGACAACGCATCCGATCACACGAGCAAGATCCATTTTGTCCTCTAGGTTTCCGTGCTCTTCTTGCAGTAGATCGTTTCGCCGTTGACTTCCAGTGTGTCCACGATGCCGACGATGGCAGTGTCCACCGGAGCAGTCTTTGTTCGATCGGTCATGCGTGCCGAAGAACCTGAAACGATGATGACGATTTCCCCGTTTCCAGCACCCACCAAGTCCACCACGACGGAGAAACTGCCTGTGCCCTTCGGAGGACTGGTGCGCATATCAAGATTCTCGCACATCAGCATTTTCCACCCGATCAGGCCAGGGTCTTTCTGAGTGGAGACCACATTGCCAACAACTCGCGCCAGATACACGGTACTTGCTCCTTTACTTGTCGAGGTCCAAGACGAGAGGGATTTCGCCGCAGTCGGGGAACTTGTGACATTTGACGCAGTCCGCCCAGACCTGATGGGGCAACTCCATTTTGTCAATTCTTCTGAATCCGAGTTTTTCAAAAAAGTCAGGAACGTAGGTCAACGCAAAAACCCTGGGTATCGAAAGCTCCCGTGCATCCTCAACGGCACGTTCCACAAGATACTTGCCCAAGCCAAGCCCCCGGTAGTCTTCCTCGACCGCGAGAGAGCGGACTTCCGCTAGGTTTTCCCATACGATGTGCAAAGCGACGCAACCGACGACCCTGTCATCTCGGAAATAGACAAAGAAGTCACGGAGATTCTGGTAGATCTCATTCAGGGCACGGGGAAGCATCAGGTTTTTGGTCACCTGACGGTCAATAAGTGATTTGATGGCAGTCACTTCGGTGACATGCGCTCGACGAATATGATTCTGCGGCACCTCTATTTCACCTTCTTCACATGGATATGACGAAAACCGTCACATTGTTGATATCTCAAAGGCTTGAGAATTTCAATAGTAAGAAACTGACAAAAAGGCTACGCTCAATGGAAAGTTTCGTCAAGATACTCTGATAAACCTTTTTCAGACCCGTGCGTCTCTAGATACAGCAGGATGAAAGAGAGGCCACATGCGAACCGACGCTGAACTGATCGAATGTGCCCAGAAAGGCGATGAACAAGCCTTCACCGAACTGGTAGACCGATATCAGAACAAGGTCTATGGCACGGCGGTTCGCATGTTGGGGGACAGGGAAGAGGCTTTGGAAGCAGCCCAGGAGGTGTTCCTTCGAGTTTGGACGCACTTGGCGACGATTCGAGCGGGTACCAACTTTGGAGCATGGCTCTATCGGATCACGGCCAACCATGCGGTGGATTTGCTGCGACGCCGGCCTGCTCTGGCACCGGTGGAGTTGGACGAGGAGAGCACTCAGGTGATCGAGATGAACTTTCAGGATCGCACATTGACCCCAAGGCAGGTCTATGCTCAACAGGAGTTGAAGGATCGAGTCCAGCGGGCAATGCAGCTGCTTTCTCCCCAACAGAAGGCCGTCTTTGTGCTGCGGCACTATCAGAGTCTGAAACTGTCGGAGATTGCCGACGTCCTGAACATTTCCATCGGAACCGTGAAAGCCACGCTGCACGCGTCACTGGAACGACTCCGAGTCGAATTGTCGGAAAAAAAAAGCTCAGTTCTTAGAGAGGTAAGGTGATCAGAATGGAGATCGTCTGGGAACGAGATAAATGCACTGAATACAGAGAATTGTTCGGGCAGTATCTCTACGGTGAACTTCCTGAAGATGAGAGGGAGCGGGTGGAATCCCATCTGCGGACGTGCCCCCCTTGTCAGCAGGAGATTCAGGAGTATCAACGGGTTCTCGATCTTCTTGACAACGAAGCGCGCCAGGAACCCGCGACGTTGCCGGAAGGGTATCTAAGTGCGCGACTCCGCAAAGCGCAGATTCCAAGGGCTGTCACTCCACTGAGGCAGCGCAGGCGAAGACTGTTCTACGTTGCAGGCATGGCAGCATCTTTTGTGATGGGTGTTGTCGCAGCATCCTTCTGGACGCAATCTGCGCCACGTGTTTCCCCGAGCGCCCTGAGTTCGATGTTCGGTACCGAGATGAATTCCTCAGACAAGTACTTTGTTGATCGCCTCTGGTCAGCCTATCTGTCCCGAGTACCTGAACGCGAACAGGTGAAGGTACTCAGTGAGTTGCTGGAACGGAACAACATACCTCCCTCTGACATGAAGGCTCTCTTTCTTCCGTACCTGATTCATCCAGTCAATGAGAGGCGAGATTCGGAGGATCAGCGTGAGCCGTCCGACAGAGATACCCCGCACCACGAGGGAGAAGTGAAGGCAGTCAACCCGTGCAAGAGCCGTCTGGCTTAAGGAATAGGAAGCAATGAGTGTAGGCAAGTTCTAAAGAGAGGAACAAATGATGAGACACAAAGAACGAAGCGGTTTTACCATGCTGGAGTTGATGGTAGTGGTAACGATTTTGGGGATCTTAGTTGCCATTGCAATCCCGAACTTTCTTGCCTGTGAGGTGCGGGCGAAAGTGTCTTCAGTACATGCCAGCCAGGGGATGCTGTCCATTGCCTTGGAAACATATTTTGACGACCACAACACCTATCCCCTGAATTCAGAGAAGGGGGCACTGCAGGGCAAGGACCTGTCTGTTCTCACAAGGCCGATTGCCTATTTCACTTCACTTCCGACAGATCCATTTGACACCTCAGACCCGCGCCTCAGAGGGAGAACGCTTCTGGGTTATCTCAACTACGATCAGTTTCCTGAAGCGTTGGAAGGCGGTGAGTTTCTTTTGGAAGGCCAGACTCTGCGTCCCAGATATGTCTTGCAGAGCAACGGTCCTGACTTTGAGAAGGACTTTCCCACCGGTGGCAAGCCCTGGGAGATTCTTCTCTACGATCCGACCAATGGAACCACATCCAAGGGCGATGTTTGTCGCCTGGGGCCCCAGTAAGAGAACAGGAGGCAAACGCCCATGAGAACCCGACTTGGTTTGCAGGAATTGATCATCCTCACCCGACAGATCGGTGCGGCGCTGAAGATGAAGTTGCCTTTGCACGGTGCCTTTGAAAGCGAATCGGTGCAAGCGCCTGGACGCATCCGACCCATCC
Source organism: Candidatus Omnitrophota bacterium (assembly GCA_029558215.1). GTDB lineage: Bacteria > Hinthialibacterota > Hinthialibacteria > JAKQFZ01 > JAKQFZ01 > JAKQFZ01. Next base: position 9,572 of record JAKQFZ010000932.1, on the reverse strand, counting down.
TTTCGGATCTGGCCAGGGATCTCGCAAAGGGCGAGAGACTCTCTCTGGCACTTTCAAGGTATCCCCGATATTTCCCCAAGTACTACCGTGACGCCGTTGATGCTGGTGAGAAGGCAGGCACATTGGCACAAGTGATGGACTTGCTCGCCATACAGATGGAGCGATCGGGGGAGAGCCGCATGAAGAGAATCAGCACTTTGGTCTACCCTGTGATTCTTCTGTTTCTGCTCTTCCTTGATGCAGCATTCTTGCTTGTCTTTATCGTCCCCAAGTACGTGGAGATCTTCAGTATCTTCGGACTTCAATTGCCGAAAGCGACTCGGATGCTTGTCAGTTTCAGCAGCATCGTTATGTATCACACCCCGTTGATCTTGGCTTTTCTGGCCTTGTTGGCTGTCGGGATTTTGTATCTCCTTTGGTCGCGCTCAATCTTTGTGCATTGTCTCTATTGGAACATGCCCTTCTTCAGTCGCTACGTACGAAGTGCCGAGACGGCACACCTGTGCCGAGCTCTCAAGATGTTTTTGGGGGCGGGTGTTACCCTCCCTGAGGCACTTAAGGCCTCAGCCAGTATCGCACTGAACTCCTATGCGGGGCAATTGCTTGCCAATGCAGCAGGTCAAATTGAGCGGGGTGAGCCGCTGTCCGCAGCGCTCAAGGGGAATTTTTCGGAGGCATTGCCCTGGATGATTGCTGCGACGGAAAAGCGGGGGGATCTGCTTCAAAGCCTGGAACCCATTGCTTCTTTCTATGATGACGAGCGACAGGGGTTGGCGGAGACGATGCGGCAGGTTCTGGAGCCAGTAATCATGCTTGCAGTGGCCTTGATCATCGGATTCTTCGTTATTGCGGCGTACATGCCCATCTTCGAATTGCCAGTGCACTTCGGGAGAATCGGCTAGAGCCGAGAAAGGAACGACCATGTTTGCACGAAAGAATGTTCTTCTGAGCAGACAACTGGCGGCAATGGTCGAGTTGGGTCTCCCTCTGCAGGAAAGTCTAGATGTCTTGCAGAAGACTTCCCCTTGGCGCGACATGCAGTCTTCCCTGGCAGACATTGCGAGCCGCGTGCAAAAGGGAGAATCCTTGTCGCAGGCTTCAATGGCGCAGGAGGGTCTTTTCCCCAAACACTGGCGACACCTGGTACAGATCGGAGAACGTTCGGGACACTTGCCACAGATGTTGCGTCTTGCCGCCCAGATGAGCGAACAGGTTCTTCTGATCCGCAAGACTGTCATGCGAGCACTGGTGCGACCGGGGATCATCCTGGGGTTGGCTCTGGTGAATCTGTTGATCATCGGGGTGTTGATCGAGCCAGTGCTTTTCAAGCTGGAAGGGGAAACATCAATGCAGTTTCACTCCTTCACGGCCTATGCTCCGGGTACGCTTCGGAGTTCTCACGTTGATGTCTTGATCCAGTGTTGCGCGTTTCTTCTCACAGCGCTGATGTTTCTCATGTTCGGATTCCTAGTGTTTCTCGGGTGGGGACGAGGGAACCGGTTTCTCGACCGCCTCAGTCTGAACGCGACGTTTTGGGGTACGATCCTTCGGCAGTCACATGCTTCTGTTGTTGGAAAGGTGCTGAGTGGTCTGCTTGAAGCCGGTGTGTCTTTGTCTGAAAGCCTCATTCTTTGTGCGGAGATGACACCAAACGCCTGCGTGCGAGACAGTCTTCTTCTGGCGCACCGCAAAGTGAACCAAGGTGAGTCTCTGGGGCAAGCACTGAGAATCTATCCTGTTTTCTCTGAGTGGTTCAACTGGTCGGTCGAGTCTTTGGAAAAGATGAGTGCACTGCCGCAGGGACTTTCTGTGCTGGCAGAGCAACTGGAATACCGAACCAGACTTGCTATTACCCTGTTTCATCGAGTTCTTTCTCCGATTCTGGTGGTCACTGTCTGGTTGGCGACGATTGCGATCCTTTACGCTCCTTTCTTCAGGATATCTCGAATGCTGGGGCTTTTCATGATTAACTGATGAAGGTGGGAATGAGTTCAGGACGAATACCATGAACGAGAAGACGAAAAGGAAGAATAGGATGGAAACAACCCAAGCGATCGTTATGGAAGGCGAGCCAAACGCTTCCGATGCCGAAGCCTACGTGACCTGGCTATTCCAGAAAGCCGTTCAGCAGAGGGCTTCAGATGTTCATGTTCAGCCACATGCTGATGGGACTCGCGTGCTGTATCGGATTGACGGTGTATTGCGGGAAGCGACTCGCTTTGAGTCCACCAACCACGAGCGGGTGATCTCTCGGCTCAAGGTGCTTGCCTGTCTTCCCGTCTATCAGCACGAGCTTCCACAGGAAGGGCGCATCGAGCAAACGCCTGGATTGTGTCCTGCGCGTCTGGCAGTGTTTCCGACGATCCACGGGGAGAAAGCCGTCGTCCGTCTATTTCACCGCCTTGGAGAGCGACCCCTTCAGTTGGATGAACTAGGGTTTATCCCTCAGATCGTGAAAGGTCTTCGACAGATGACAGAGGGGAAATCGGGCTGCATTCTGCTGACTGGGGCCAGCGGTTCAGGCAAGACGACAACCATCTACTCTCTGCTTCGGGATATCTACTGTCGTCGAGGAGATTCGGTCAACGTTGTCACACTCGAAGATCCTGTTGAGATGAACCTGGAGTTCGCCGTTCAGTCGGAGATCAAACCTGCGGTGGGATACACTTTTGCCACCGGTTTGCGATCCATTCTCCGACAGGATCCCGAGGTGCTGATGCTCGGTGAGATTCGGGACAGGGAGACGGCACAGATGGTTGTGGAAGCAGGGCTGACAGGGCATCTGGTGATCAGTACCATCCACAGTGGCAATTGTGTCGAAGTGTTCACTCGACTCTTGGAGATGGGAATTGAGCCTTATCTCGTTGCTTCCTCGATCCTGGGTGTTCTCAGTCAACGGCTTGTCAGAAGGAAGTGTCCGGCTTGTCTGGGCAAGGCTGTCTCACCGGATGGTCTGCCGTGTGAGGAGTGCCAATCCACCGGTTTCAGAGGTCGTACAGCCGTCGGGGAAATGTTGGTTGTCAGCGATCCATTTCGGAAAGCCGTCTTGCGTCGCCTTCCCACTTCGGAGCTGACCGAAGTCTCCCGTGAGAACCGAATCGGAAGTCTGCTGATACAGCCAGATCTGAGCACCTCCGGAACCATGGAGCCTTCGGAGAATCTCACGCCTACTCTACAGCAAGGAGTCTCTCATGAATCCTGAAAATACCAATGTCGCACGAAAGCGAGATGCGAAAGGCGCATGGTCAGATTGGCTGACTGGCCTGGACGTTCTCCTGGTCTTTGTCTTGGCGCTTGGAACGAGTTTTCTGGTCTACGAAGCAAAACAGAAGATACGCTACGAGACCTATGGGTATGAATCACCTGTTCTTGTGTGGTGTGCACCTTTGATCCTGGTGTCTCTGTTCGGTCTGTCCATGAGGATAGGGCGCAATCTCCTGTACTTCATTGCTGGCATCGTTGTTGGAATTGCCGTGATTACCTTTGGAGATGTTCTGAGTCTGTCTACCCATCTGGCGACGTTCGTGGCTCTCGGTCTGATGCTCGCTCTGTTCAACGGTTGGGCTTGGCGCTCCTGGTTGGCGTTGCCACGAGTGAGAGCCTTGAGAAGAGAGGAGAAGGAGTATATGAAACGTATGTCCGGCATGACACTCATTGAGATCTTGATTGTCATTGCCCTGATAGGGGTCATGTCTGCTGGACTCATTCGCATGCAGGCACGCACTCGCATCACGGGACAACAGCTGGAAGCAATGACACGCGCTGCGGCGATTGCCAGCTCGGAGATGGAACTTCTGATCAACCAGGAAGGTATCGTCCTGCCACAAGAAGGCACTGTCAGTCCTCCAGTGTCCGTTGAGGCGCTTGACAACCTCCCGGATTGCGAAGCCGACTGCCACATTACGGCTGGACCTGAAGAGGATCTGGCGAAGGTCACGGTGCAGGTTCGCTGGAAGGATCGCGCGGGAGCGCACCAGTTTGAACTCACTCGTCTCATTGAAAGGAAGCAGCCATGAGAACACTACATGCACGCGGATTCACCTTGGTTGAAGTGCTGGCAGTGGCAAGTCTGGTCGGGCTGGTCAGTTCCATGATCCTGCTGATCGCTTCAGGGATGAGCCGTCAGACCAACGACATGCTCAGGATCCAGTATGCACAGCACGAAACCCGACAGATATTCCATGATGTAGCTCGGGACTTTCGCAACGCAGAGAGCACAGACTCGGCGATTGGGGACTATGCCAATTCAGATACGACACTGGTATTGTCTGACGTTGGTTCAAGCAGTGGAGTGGCGCAACCTGCCGTCGTCTACTCTCAGCGGGGGAACCGTTGCTGGCGCACTGAGTTTGACTCAGAAGGTGCTCAGAAGGCTTCATCGCCAGTCACGCCGGAGAATATGTTGGCGCGATTTGAAAAGACAACCCCGAACGTGCTGAAAATCACCGTGCAGTGGGTGGAGCCGAGAGGACAGTCGAGCATTACTCGTTCACGATCGGTTCTGGTAGCAAAGCGATAAACACAAGCGGAGAATCAATCATGGGAACAAATGCAAAAAACCAATCCGGCCACATGCTCGCGATGATGCTGGTGGTCATTTTCTGTTCGAGTATTCTGCTCCACGCTCTTCTCGACGGGCAGTTGCGAAGCGCGCAACTGATCAATCGTGATGCCAAATCAACTCAGGCGTTCTATCTTGCCGAGAGCGCCGTAGGACATAGTTTTAGTCTCTTGAGAAAAGGAAGCAGCGGAGCGATTGAAGCGACAGATCTGGGAGTCGGGCATTACCAGTCGCAGGTTGAGACGCTTCCCGACAACCAAGGCTTCAAAATCATCGGCAAGGGAATAGTCAATATGCCACGTGGTGAAGTCCTGACGCGTCAAGTCGAAGTGGTCGCCGTCAAGGCTCCTGAAGAAGGATGGATGCTCACCCAGCGAGTGGAATAGCTTTCAAGGATGGTTCAGGCTCCTTTACTGAATAGGGTTGCGGCTGAAGTCACAGACGCAACCCGACTTTCTTTTGGGAACACTCAGGCAAGGCTCTGAGATCCATCGCTCATTCCAGCGCATCAAGCAGCGATTCTCCGATTTGCTTGAGTCTTTCACGAGCCTTCTCCCCACCCTCTCGGATACCGTGCAGCATTCGCTCGGCAAGTCGGCTCAACACGGCCTCAAGCGCACTTCGAGCAAGGTCTTCCCAGAGATTCTCCGTGTTCGCCGCCAGGTCAGCTTTGAGTCGGATGTTTTCCAACACGATGTTGTCTTCGGAACCCAGCATCTTCAGAATCTCGACAACCAGGTTTGCCAGGTCAACCTTGATCTTTCGATGAAGGCTTTTCTCCATCGAGAGATCAAGCCCATTGATGACCAGCGTATGGGTCGAATCCATGAGTGTTCCGTGAACCTTTACGTCGCTGTCCAAATCCACAAGGCCACCGCGGATGACCGTTCCAAGTTCCTTCTCGATGGGCTCACGAACCAGGACGAGAGGGAATGCGGATATCCTTCCGACAAGGTGACCTTGATAGGTGTCACCAGATCTCTCAAACGATCCTGCGTATTGCAGTCCTGGTTCGGTGCTTGCAGGCCAGAAACCTGTCAGAGAACGGAGAGTTGCGCTTCGCAACTCAGCCTTGTCATCCAAAAGCACGTCATCCAGTAGTGCCGATACGCGCTGCAACTCCATCTCAAAAGGAGAACTCGAATTGGATTGGTTTCGATAGCGAATTGTTCCCTCTTTCAGCAACACTTTTTCGATGATGACATCCTGAAGCACTTTTCTGCGGCGGGTCTTTGTCTGACTTTCGATGAGAACTCGGAGCAACCCATCTCCCATGCCCGCCTGAAGCATTCTTAACCTTCCGGTATGTGTCACCCCCCTGGGTAAGGGAACTCCAGGCTCTTCAACGACAATTACGGGCTTTGTGATGACGATGGAGCGAGGAACGATCTCCCCTCGCAATAAGGGGAGAGTCCGAGACCTGACTTTGATCGAAGGAACCTTTGCAGATGCAGAATAGGCCTTCTCCAGATAGTTCACTGATACGTTTCCAAAGGAAATCCTCTGTGTGAAAAGGTTGATCGTCAGGCTACCCATCGAGCCTTGAAGTGAACCCGCGCGATTCATCTTCTTCTCCAACTTCTCCCTCAAGCGCGGGGCGATCAGCACATTGGGAAGGACAAAGAATGCTGTCACCAGCAGCAAGAGGAGAATCAGCGTTTTGGAAAGCCTTCCGTGTTGTTTCTTGCGGGTCTTGATTTTCATAGATTACCTCTAAAATCCATTAACACATTGTCTTTCGCCCGAACATACTTTATTCTTATCAACAAGAATGCCTATCGGACAGAGAGTCTATCAGGAAAGCGGACTGAGACAAAATGGTGTTGCTTCTCGGAACAGGCCCACTGCCGCTGTACACACATGATCGGCTGTACGCCTTTGGGGTGAGAACCTGGCACTTCGCTCGGTGTCTTCTCGATGAGGATATCCCGACAGTGCTGGTGACCTTCGAGTTCGGAAGAAAAGGTTCCGAAGTGCTGTCCATCAACTCCAGCGACATTCCCGAGCGACTGAAGCATGTGGCTCTTCCCGAACCAGACGGAACGAATCTGGAGTTTCTGGTGGAACAGATCAAGCAGCTCATTGCCCAGTACCAGCCCACCTGTATGGTTACAGCAGGCTCGAATCTTCCCGCGCAGATTGCTGTCCGATGCGGGTCGGAGATCCCTCTCTGGGTGGATCTCTTCGGGGACATGATGACTGAGGTGCAGGCAAAGTTGGCCTTTGCCCCTGCATCTGAAATGGATTTCTTCCTGCGCCTTTATCACAGTTTGCTGTTTCGTGGAGACCGATTCTCGACCGTTTCGGAGGCACAGAAAGATGCCGTGATCGGTCAACTGAGCATGACAGGGCGCTTGACGGGAGCGACACGAGATTGTGACTTGATACACGTTATTCCTGTGAGTTTTGATGACAGGACACCACCCCCTGTAGTTCGAGAACCATTGCTTCGGGGCAGACGTACGCCAGAGAATGCGTTCATCATTCTTTGGAGTGGTGGTTTCAACACTTGGGCGGACATTCCGACACTGTTTACAGGGTTGGAGTGCGCCATGAGTGCCAACTCCGACATTCACTTCGCCGCGTCCGGAGGCTCGATTACCGGTCACCATGAAGCGGGCTTCAGACAGTTTCTCGATCTTGTTCAGACCAGCAAACACAAGGAGCGTTTTCACATCCTTGGATGGCTGCCCAATGAAGCCGTTGCCGGACTCTACGCGGAATCCGATCTTGGGATCAACGTTGATCTGGATATCTACGAAGCGCGCTTGGGGAGCCGTTGCCGCATCGTCAACTGGATGAATGCCGGCTTGCCCTGTCTGACCACCCGAACCACAGAGTTGTCAAAGATCCTTGAGGCCAATCAGATCGGATTTGTATTTCCACCCTCAAGCCCAGAGGCACTTTCGGAAGCGATTCTTCACCTGGCGTCCAACCGCCAGGGCATTCGGGACACAGGAACACGCGCCAGAGTCTATGCGGAGGAACACTTTGCCTTTGGTAGGACGATTCGGCCTTTGCTGGAATGGGTCAGCAATCCTGTCGTGGCTCCAGACAGAGTTCAGGAGTCACACTCGCCGCTCATGAGATCGCTGCATGATCTCCTCACAAACGCTTCTGCACCACAGGCTCCGCGAACTTCTTTCTGGAAGTGGCTCAGGCGATAGCCTCAACCGTGCGTTGTTCTTCTGAACCGTTGTAATCAAAAGAAAAATCAGGAGAGAAAACAGGCCACCGTTCTTTGGGGGAACGGTGGCCGATTGCCCTGGGTGTGTCTGGGAATGCTGCGGGGAACGATGGTGCGAGGCACAGGACAACCGGGCCACCGTTGAAACGTAGACTGCCGAAAAGGACGAAAGTTACCTAACCGGCAGAGTCATTACATCGCGGAGTGAGAAACTCAACACGAATGCCGAAAGTGAAGCGGTCACCTCCAAAACCACATGAAACCCAAGTTCCCTTAAAAAATCCAATCACAATACAAAGACAGAATCAATTGCTTCAACGTTATTATGATTGCCACAGGAAGATGCAAAAAGCAAGGCTTTTTTCCGCTTTTTTTGCCTGTAGATCACGTTTGCTCGCCAACGGTTGCCAAAGAAGCACGGCCAGAGCAAATCAGTTCCCCAGAGACTCTCCGGGCTCCGAAACTATGACACCGCGTCTCTCCAAGAGAGAGCCTTCAAGCCGGTAGAGATCCACAAGCGCTTTCCGATACGCTATGACCGCTGAGATTTCAGCGATTTCCGCTGTGACCAAGTCCCGCCATGCCTGGGCAACAAGGATTTCCGTCGAGCGACCTACACGGAATTTCTCCGCCTCAATTCGGCTGCTCTCTTCTCGGAGTTTTCGAGTTGCCTCAGTAGCTCTGATCTTCTCCGCAGCGACCTGAACCTTCACATGGGCGCTACGAACGTCTACCTGCACCGTTTGCTCCATGTTGCGCAGCGACTGCTCCACCTGAAACTGGTTCAGAGTCGTTCGACGATGCTGCGCCAACTCGGCTCGGTTGCCCAGGTTGTACTGAAACTTCAGGCCAAGAGAAGCATCCCAGCCCTGCCCATCTCGATCATCACCCGGAGAAAAAGAGCTGGCATAGGTGGTTCCACCCAGGGCGATAAACATGTCCAGTTTGGGAAGCAATCCGTTGCGGGTTCGAACGAGATCCAGTTCCCCACGCTCTACCTGCAACTGAGCCTGCTTCAGATCGGGGCGAAGGTTGAGCGCCACGGAAACATGGGAATCCTCTGTGTCCAGAGAAACTTCATCAGGTTCCAGACGCTCGAGGAGATTGAGCCGTTGCGACCACTTGCCTTCACCGGCCGGATTCAGCAGTCTGATGAGCGTAAGCCGTCCTGTCTCCAGTCGTCCTTTGGCGTCAATGAGGCTTTCTCTTCGGCTGGCGATTTCCGCTTCGCCGGCGACCAACTCCGTTTCGGCTACGCTGCCCACTCGGATTCGTTCTCTGACTTCCACGAGGTGTAACTCGGCAATCTCCAACGACCTCTCATAGGTTTCGATTGATCGCTCGTTCAGGATGTAGTCCCAATAGGCTTGCTCCACCTGGGAAACTAGTGTCTGTGCTGCAGCTCGAAGTTCGTACTGTGAAATGATCGTGTCCAGACGCGCCTGTTTGAGCCGTGCCAGGTTGACTTCCTTTCCAAATCCGCGAAGCAGTGCCTGTGTGACTGAAGCATCGTAATTGGTCGTGTTCCGATCACTGTCACTGCCCGAGGCATCGGAGGAGCGAAACGTCTGATCCAAGCCGAGTTGAACCGAAGTTCCTGTTGGGAAGAACTGGCCAACTGAGACTCCCGCCGTCGTCGAATGATCCCGGGTCTTGTCATCTTTGGCACGATTCTCAATATCCTCCCGTGTCCAACTGCGTGAATGGGTAAGGTCTGCCGCGATTGACGGATCGAAAATCGCCAGTTCCGATTCCTCAGACGTTCTCCTGATCTCAGGTCTGATTCGCTCAATCTGAAAGGCAATGTTGTTCTCCAAAGCGGTC